>CAXAZV010000024.1:0-19417 GCA_963973375.1 uncultured Antarcticibacterium sp. | reverse complement strand
AACAACAAGCAAAAGGAAAAAAAGACGGAGAGATCAGGTATCTTACTCCTCTTAACATAGAGACCAACAAGACTAAAAAGTATTGTAGGTTCAAAAGATCTGGTATTAAATATATCGATTATAAAGATCCAGACTTTTTAATGAGTTTTGTAAACGAGCAGGGAAAACTTTTACCACGTCGTTTAACAGGAACTTCTTTAAAATATCAGCGTAAAACGGCTGTGGCGGTAAAACGCGCGCGTCATTTAGCATTAATGCCGTATGTTGGCGATTTATTAAAATAATTAAGAGGCAATTATGGAATTGATACTTAGAAAAGACGTAGAGAATTTAGGATTTAAAGATGATGTGGTAACTGTAAAACATGGTTATGCACGTAACTTCTTAATTCCTCAAGGGTATGCATCACTTGCAACCCCCTCTGCTAAAAAAGCCCTTGCTGAAACTATTAAGCAACGTGCTTATAAAGAGCAAAAGAATATTGATGAAGCTAAGAAACAAGCCGCTAAACTTAACGGTCTTGAACTTAAACTTACTGCAAAAGCAGGTGGTGGAGACAAAATGTTTGGATCTATTACTGATGCTGATCTGGCTGAAGCCCTTTCAAAAGAAGGAATTGAACTAGAGAAAAAATACATTAGCATTGCAGGTGGTAACATTAAGCGTTTAGGACAGTATGAAGCAACTTTACGTTTTCATCGTGAAGTGATTGCTAACTTCTCCTTTGCAGTTGTTGCTGAAGCATAATCATAAAATGAATATCATTAAAGCCTACTCCCAGCGAGTAGGCTTTTCTGTTTAAAAGATTTTGACCGCCGGGTACGGCAGACTAATAATTTATTTTGTACAAATGAAATACACGCGCCTTACAAAAGAACAACTCGAGGAATTACACGAGGAATTTATCAATTTCCTGGCCTCACAATCTATAACAGCCGGGGAGTGGGAAGAGTTAAAAACCCAAAAACCTGAAGTTGCTGAAGAGGAATTGGATGTTTTTAGCGACCTTATTTGGGAAGGGGTACTGGATAAAGTTACACATCTTGAGCATTTCTCACCCAATCAAATGTTCCTGTTTCATATTACACAGGTGGAGATACACCTAATAGCTGTAAAAATAAAAAACGAGGCAATAGATATTACCACAAGACAAGGTTACCAGTGGCTTCAGAAAAACCTTATGGATGATGCGGTAAATCTTTATACTTCCTCCAAGGCATTAACTGAAGACAGAAATAAGGATATATTCGCGCTTATTCAACAGGGAGCTGTGATCACAAAGGGTGATCTTTTCAGCTATTTTGACAGGGTGGTAAATAAATAACTATTCGTAGTGCAGGGATTCAACCGGATCTTGTTTTGCAGCTTTACTGGCAGGATAGCTTCCCGCTAGAACTGCTACCAGAAAGGTGATGGCTGTTGCCCATAGCATAGCGCTCCATGGGGTTACAAAGTCAAAACCTATCGCTGATGAAACTGCGAAACCTATAAGGATCCCGAAAATGATCCCAAGCAGGCCGCCAAATTGACCTATAATAACCGTTTCCATAAAGAACTGGGTGGCAATGGTACTGCGTTTAGCGCCCAGGGCTTTGCGTATTCCTATTTCGCGGGTACGCTCTGCTACAGAAACCAGCATGATATTCATAAGGGCTATCGAGGATCCAAAAATGGTAATTATAGAAATGATCCAGGCTGCAACATTTAGATAGCCCGTAATTTGAAATATCTGGTTTATAAGATCATCACTTCTGCCAATTCCAAAATTGTTATCTTCTACAGGGCTCAGCTTTCTAATATTTCTAAAGGTAATTATCGCCTCGCTCTGCGCACCATCCATCATTTCCTTATCACCTACTTTCACACTTATGTTGTAGTTGATATTTGGTTGGGTAAAAGTTGAGCGGGCAATTTCAATAGGAATAAGAACCCTGAGATCTTGATTATTTCCAAAGGTAGACCCCTTAGACTCCAATATTCCAATCACAGTAAATTTTACTCCCCTTACACTTATAGTTTTATCAATTGGATTGAGATCTTTAAAAAGACCTTTGGCAAAATCGGCGCCAAGGATGGCTACATTGTTATTGTTTTGAATATCAAAATAAGTAAAGTCCCTTCCATCCTCAAGGCTTAGTCCGGAATTTGAAAGGAAAAATTCATTAACCCCAAGAATAGAAACTTCAGGATCTGTTTTTTCATCCTCGTATTTCACCTCTGCAGTGCCGGTACCCGTAAAGGAAATGGAGGTTTGAATATTCGGGTATTCATAAATTTCTTTGAACTCCTTTACTTCACGGTAAGAAATTACGGGATTCACTTTTTCCTTTTCACCGCCGCCGCGTGTACGGGTGGTAAACTCGTAGCGCTGCAAATTGAAGGTGTTGGACCCCATGGACGCAAAATCACTGCTAATGGTATTTTCAAGGGCGCTTACAGCGCTTAAAATTCCAACCAGGGCTGTTATTCCTATAGCTATTATTAGTACGGTAAGTATTGTCCTTAAGATCTGGCTTTTAATCGAGTCAAAAGCAATCCTGATATTTTCCTTGAAAAGTGGGAACATAGTTAAATTCTATCGGTCACAAGATTAGACTACCAATGTATAAGAATGTTACTTAAAAAATGAAAAATGTTTGGGATAGGTTAAATTTTAGGATATTTGCAAACTAAGAAAGCAACCCTATTTATCAATGAATAGAAAAGGTGACTGCGATCTAAAACTGAACAAACAATATATAATGGCACAAAAACCTTCAACCCCAAAGGGAACAAGGGATTTTTCTCCTGTAGAAGTTGCAAAACGCAACTATATTTTCAACCGTATTAAATCAAAATTTGAAAAATTTGGGTTTCAGCCTATTGAGACCCCCAGTTTTGAAAATTCTGAAACCCTTATGGGGAAATATGGAGAAGAGGGAGACAGGCTTATTTTCAAGATCCTTAATTCGGGAGATTTTTTGAAAAAGGCCGATGAAAAAGCATACAGCGATAAGGACAGCAATAAAATCACGGGGTCTATAAGTGAAAAAGCCCTTAGATATGACCTCACCGTGCCGTTCGCAAGGTATGTTGTGCAGCACCAAAGCGAGATAGAATTTCCTTTTAAGCGCTATCAGATCCAACCCGTTTGGCGGGCCGACAGGCCACAAAAAGGAAGATTCAGGGAGTTCTATCAATGCGATGCAGATGTTGTGGGAAGTGAAAGCCTGTGGCAGGAAGTAGAATTTGTGCAACTGTATGATTCCGTTTTCACGGCGCTTGGCCTTGCCGGTGTTACCATTAAGATCAATAACCGTAAGATCCTTTCAGGTTTTGCTGAAGTTATTGGAGAAAAGGATAAGTTGATAGATTTTACTGTTGCCCTGGATAAACTGGACAAAATTGGAGAAGAGGGTGTTAAAAAAGAAATGCTTGAAAAGGGTATTTCTTCGGAAGCGCTTGAAAAAATTCAGCCCATATTTAATAAGGAGGGAAGTTTTTCAGAAAAAATAGATATTCTCACAGGAATCCTTACGTCGTCAGAAACAGGAAAGCAAGGCATAGAAGAGCTTAGGTTTGTTTATAATGCTGTTACCCAACTTGGCCTGGAAACCGCAACTCTGGAGTTGGATGTTACCCTTGCCAGGGGATTAAATTATTATACCGGGGCTATATTTGAAGTTGCTGCTCCTGCAAAGGTGCAAATGGGTTCTATTGGAGGAGGAGGCCGTTATGATGACCTTACCGGAATATTTGGCCTTAAAAATGTGAGTGGGGTAGGTATATCCTTTGGCCTGGACAGGATCTATCTGGTGATGGAAGAACTAGGTTTGTTTCCCGAAACTGTGACCCAAAACACCCGGGTATTGTTCATCAATTTTGGAGAAAAAGAAGCTCTGTATGCTTTAAAAGCAATCAGGGATCTACGTCAACAGGGTATTTCAGCCGAACTTTATCCTGATGACGCAAAGATGAAAAAACAAATGAACTATGCCAATAAAAGGGAAATTCCCTTTGTGGTTCTTGCAGGTGCCGAAGAAATGGCCGCTGGCAAGTTTGGCTTAAAAAATATGAAAACCGGCGAACAACAAAAGCTCTCTATTGAAGAGCTTATAAAGGTTTTAAATTAAAATTAAAACTGTCTGGAAAGTTTTAATTTCATCAACCGAAAGCAGTCTGCCTAGTATCTTTTCGCAGGGTTCAGAGAATAAAGTATAAAAAGTTAAGCCATGTTTTCGTTCTACTGAAACAAGTTCAGCAGGACGAAAACATGGCTTTTTAGAAAGTCTTTACTTAAAATTAACCGCCGTATTGTTCCATCATCTCCCGTTGCATATTCTCAAGACCCTCAAGCCCGTAAATACCTAAAATAGCAATATAGGAGATTACCATAACCGCACTTAGCACAATACCTATAATAGCAAGGATTTTTCCGGTTTTGACGTTTTGATAGCCGGTGTACATTTCGGGATTGGTGTTGTAAATAGCGGTGGCTTTTTGTGCCATGGACAGGGTGATCACCCCAAAAACAAGTCCTACAATTCCATAGCAGCAGCAGCCTACAATGGAAAGGATCCCGAATACGAGAATGAGTGTTGAATTAGGAAGTTGTTGTCGTTGTAATTCCATAGTTTGTTGATATTGGTTAGGGGTTAGGTAAGAATGTAATTAATTTAAAAATATAGCTTATCAAAATAATTCCGGCTGTAAATAAAATGAGGCTTATTTTAATAATATGATCAAATTTGAACTTTACAAATAAATTTAAGAAGACAAAACCCAGGAGTATCAGGATAGGATAGATGGCCGGGAACAAATGAAAAGCAGCTTTAAAATCACCTCTTAATACCATTAAAAGTGCCCGCTGGCCACCGCAACCATAACAATCAATTCCAAGAAGTTCCTTGTTAAGGCAGGGAAGCAAAAGATCTTCCATTAAAAAACCTGTTTTAGTTAGTTTGAAATTATAACTTTTTTTGAAACTACAGTGCCATCCTCTGAAGTAATTTTTATGATGTAAAGGCCGCGGCTTAAATTTCCTGTATTGATCTCATAATAAATATCATTGGCAGAGCCCTTAATCTCTTTTACTTTGCGTCCTCTACTATCATAGATACCAATGGCCTCAATTGAAAGACCGGTTGCAGCAACAACCTCGGCCCGGTTATAGGCATTATTCTGAAAGATTTGATATTCATTCACGATTTCTTCATTTTCTTCTCCTTCCTGAATTTTTTTATTGAAAGTGAGCCATAGATCTTCATAATTTCCTGCAGTAACCGGCATGGTAATTTCCTGGTCCGTCAGGTCATAATAAATATCTTTGACTGAATCCCAAACATAGATATTACCTGAAATCTGGTTTATCTCTGCCAGATTTAAAGTTATTTCTTCGGGCCGGCTTGTATTAATGGATAAGGGGACAGGATTGAGGAAGTCATCACGCACATCTATAAGATACATGTCATTACTCAGTTTCCAGCCTGCATCTGTTTCAAGAGGAGAAAGGTTTCTGGCGTCCATCGCCCTGTCTGCTCCTTTTGTAGCCGCACTGTGATAAGCAAGTATCAACTGCCGCACATATTTGCCTTTGAACCCTATGTTTAAACGAATCAAAGGAATTTCGTCAACTTTCGCCTCGGTCCGCTTAAATTCACTCATTTGGGAGTTTTCCTTTTGGAATTCCCGGTACCTGTTTTTAAAATATACTTTTCCCGTGGCCAGACCTTCTACGATAAAACCCTGGCCAATGGGAGAAAATCCTCGCGCATAATATTCGCCGGTTCTTCCGGTTTCCGCTTCCGGATTTCCCATTTCATCATACTTTTTAAATACCGCAGGCACATATCCGTTTCGGCCTAAAGCAGGAGAATAGGCCCCGTATCCTCCCTCATAATCCTTTAAATAATGGGAAGATACCGGCCGGGAATCCCAGAAATATGCGATCCCTGTTGTATTGGTGTTTTCAAGGAGGAACATATTTAGATCAAGCGCTGAGGGATATGGATTTCCTACCAAAAGGATATCATTCTTATTGATATCCAGCGCTATGGTTCCTGTATTGGGTTTTCCGCGAAAATCATAACGCTGTTCATTCCCGGGGTTATTTGCCACCCCATATAGGTTTATCTCGGTATTTGTACCATCTACCCCTTTCATAGTAAAACCTTCGCCAGGATTCACATTAAAATTATTCCCTACATATTCCCAATCTGAATATTCATTCCCGGTTAATTTATAGATCCAGCGGTTTGAGATCTTTAATGGATTGGCAATACCATTTAGCTCCTGGGTAATTATTGCTTTCCGGCTATGGGTTCTGTCCAATGGTTCATAAAAGATATTACCAAAGGAAGAATTGCCGGCATTATTCTCTACAGGAGAGCTCCAATAGTTGTAGGTATATGCTGTGGCATTACCTTCCTGAAATACAGAAAGTAACCCCGTGCCGGAATTTTTGACATTTTCATTGCCCTGTAATAATTGTGCCTCATTTCTAAGGTAAAAACTGGCCTCAAGAGGGCCTGAAGTATTTTTAACGAGGTGAATCTCTTTTTCAACAAATACCATCCCGCCCTGAGCGTAGAGGAAACTTTCCTTATTACCATTGGGTTTTATATAAAGCTGGGAAAAACACCAAAAGGGCAAAAAAAATAGGCTTATGACGTATATTTGTTTCATTAAAGCAATCACTTTTTATAAAATTAGCATTTATATACCGTGGTTTCAGTTAATAAAAATCATTTAAGTGCTAAAAATCAGTTAATTATGGCAAAAAAAAATGGTCAGTTGATCAATTCTATACTTATAATTGCAGGAGGTGCGATCCTTATTTATACTATCGCAGTAAAGGACCCAATGCAATATATCCAGATACTTGGCTTTATAATTTTAATGTTTGGATTATACAGGGCTACCAATTATTGGGTTGAAACTAAGGACGACCATAAAGAAGAACAGGATCAACAGGAGAAGGAATCATGAAATTTGAGATCAACGATAGGGTAGAAGTACTGGATGATGCGCTTAAAGGCCGGGTAGTAGCAATTAACGGAGATGTAATTTCCATTGAGACTAATGAAGGTTTTTCTCTGGATTTTCATGAAAATGAACTTGTGAAAACCGGGAATGAGCAAAAACTGCATATAGCTACCTCCAACGTGCCTTTTTCTGAAGTAATTAAAGAAAAGCAGAGTCCTAAGAAAAATAAATCGGTTAAAATAAAGCCTAAAGAAAGGAATTTACCGCCAATGGAGGTGGATCTTCATATTGAAAAGCTGGTAAATTCTTTTAGGGGAATGTCCAACCACGAGATATTAAACCTGCAAATGGACACTGCAAGGCGGCAAATAGAATTTGCTACGCGTAAAAGGATCCAGAAGATCGTATTTATACATGGGGTAGGAGAAGGTGTATTAAAAGCAGAACTGGATTATTTACTGGGACGTTATGACAACCTTAAATTCTATGATGCAGATTACCAGAAATACGGTATTGGTGCAACAGAAGTTTATTTTTATCAGAATTCCTAGAGTACAGCAGCCTTAACTTGACTATCTCCGGGTGCCTACTCCTCACCAGGAACTGCAGGAACTTCAACTGAACCTGAAATAAAGCGGCCTAAAACTTTTGATACAAAGGAAATTTCCTCTCCATCCCCACCCTGGTTTTTCAGCTTAAGATTTTCAACTTCAATAATGGATTCGTACCTCACGGCTATAGTGTTATTCACAAGGTTTCCAACTTCTCCCGCATATCTTTCGGTAGTAAATTGATCAAGATATCTTGGCAGGGTATTGCCGGCATTTCTATTTGTTACGGGATCAAGATTACTGGCAGTTACTTCCAGCCTTGTTGGTACCCCGTCCCCATCATCATCGGGATCAAGATAATTGGGTTTTCCATCTTCATCGGTATCCCTGTAACCTTCAGCCGTAGGATCTCCATCCTGGCCTCTTATTTCTACAGAAGTTGGTACATTATCGCCATCATCATCTTTGTCAAGATAGTCGGGGACCCCATCTCCATCTGTATCCCGATCTACAGCCATTCCCTCAAGATCTGAAGGAACCCCGTCACCATCATGATCCAGCCTTCCATCTGTTCGATTTGCAACTTCAACGGTACTGATTACAACCCGCCCGCCTACGCTTCGATATTCCTGGAGTACCCGCGGGTTGGCAGGAGGCACATTTCCACAGAAATAATCGGAAGGTACGGGGCCATCATAGGTGCGATAAATTACCTGGTTTTCTCCTGTGAGTTCTATAGTAACAGGTTGATTATCTATGGTTAATGCATTGTCTGCAGGAGACAACCTTGTGTTGTTAAGTTGTACAGAGAGACTCTCGAATACATTGTCATCATTTATATGATATAATAACTTTTTGCGCCCTTCACTACATAATGTAAAGGTTTCATCTTCAAATTCAAAGGTGGTTACAATAATGTCCCCATCATCACAAGAAGTGAAGAATAACAACAATAAAATTACTCCGACAAGGCTGCGCATATAGATCATTTTCAACAAAAATAAACTTTTAGGAATTTATGGCAGAGCATCCTTTAAATTATTTAATTTCTTTATTTTTGTGGACCATGAAAAAAGTATATCTAGACAGTGCTGCAACCACGCAAATGCGTGATGAAGTTATAGAAAGAATGATCGCCGTAATGAAAGAAAATTACGGTAACCCTTCCTCCAGTCACGCCTTTGGGAGATCCTCCAAATCACTTATTGAAAATGCCCGCAAAACTGTTGCAGGTTACTTGAATGTTTCAGCTTCTGAAATTATTTTCACTTCAGGTGGAACAGAGGCCGATAATCTTGCCCTTAATTCGGCGGTAAGGGACCTGGGAGTGAAAAGGATCATTACTTCCCGTATTGAACATCATGCGGTTTTATATACCGTAAGCCAGTTAAAAGAGTGTTTTGACGTGCAGGTAGATTATGTTGATCTGGATGAATGCGGACAAATAAAACCCGGGCATCTTGAGGAGCTTTTAAAAGGATCTCAGCTTAAAACCCTGGTAAGTTTAATGCACGTTAACAATGAAGTTGGAAACCTACTAGACATTCATGAAATTGGAAAATTATGCAAAGAGCATAATGCGCTATTCCATTGTGATACAGTACAATCCATAGGTCATTTTGAACTGGACCTTTCAGTGATCCCGGTTGATTTTACAGCGGTAAGCGCACATAAATTTCACGGGCCCAAAGGTGTTGGTTTTGCATTTATTAGGAAGAACAGCGGCTTGAAGCCTCTTATTTTTGGAGGTGAGCAGGAACGAGGTCAACGTGCGGGAACAGAAAGTGTACACAATATAGTTGGGCTGGAAGAAGCCTTGAAACTTGCCTATATGAATTTAGAAGAGGAACGAGCATATATCACTTCTCTTAAAGATTATTTTATAGCAGAACTACAAGATAAGATCCCGGGCGTAAAATTCAATGGAGATTGCACAGTTGCAGAGAAAAGCACTTATACGCTCATAAATGTTTGCCTGCCGGTAACACAGGAAAAAGCACTAATGCTTTTATTTCAACTGGACCTTAAAGGAGTTGCCTGCTCCAAAGGAAGTGCCTGTCAAAGTGGAAGTGATAAAGGTTCTCACGTGCTAAATGCTTTTTTATCTAAAGAAGACCTTGAAAAACCTTCGCTTAGGTTCTCATTTTCACATTACAACACCAAAGAAGAGATAGATTACGTGATAGGTGTGCTTAAAGATTTTATAGAATCATAAATTTCTCCTCAATATTATATTGGAGATTAATTAAAATTTAAAAACCCTTTGAAAAAGATTTTTCAAAGGGTTTTTAAATAATTAAAATTATAGAATTAATTATTTCCTGTGAAAAGTAGCTTCATAAGTGCTGCTGTTTCCAATTTCATCTGTAACAATCACTTTCAGGTTATTTTCCGTATCGGTCACAACTCCATCTGCGAAATAGTGGGTAATCGTGTTGTTCTTATATTCATATTCCATTAGAATGAACTTCCCATTAACGGTGGCCCTGTAGCTTTTTATCCCCGAAAGATCATCGGCAATCCTAAGGACAAGGCTGTTGTTCCCGGAGATCCACTGCCCGTTCTTGAAATTCACAGGGGTGATCACAGGTGGTTTGACATCTGATGCCAGCGTATAATCCCCAAAAGTTCTTATACCTGCGGTAAAGCGGTCTCCTTTTTTGGTTGTTGAATTATAGGAGGGCCTACCTCTATATCCAAGGCGGGCGATAAACATTTTCTCCCTTTGTTCCGGAGTATATTTACTAACATCAAAACCAATTGTTATGTTGCTGTGAATTGCTGTATCATCTTTATGAAAATACACAGTATCTCCCTTAAAATTAATGTCCAGATAGGTGTCGTAATACAAAGTTTCTTTGGGGATAAAAATATCCACCCCATTTTCCTCTATTGAAAAATTCTGATTGGCTTTCACGAAATAATCCGTTTCCATAATCTTCTTAGACTGAATATTTCCCGGTTGATTCCCCTTTACAGGAATACGCACAATTTTCTCATTCCCTGCCTGGTCCAGTACTTTAATGCTGTAAACATAATTAAGGCTATCCTGAACATTCACCACTCCTTTATTAACTACATTATTATAAATACTTAGAGGATTATTAGGTCCTACAAATAATTGATGGATCCTGCTTTTGTTATTGATGAAGTATTCATAATCTATGAGCTGGTTAAGGTGTCTTGTTTCGGTAAAAGAAAATCGGTCCATATTCATTTCAAACACCACATCTCCATTAAGACTGGCTTCAATTTTATATACGCCATTATTATTGGCTGCCCCATCCTGTTTATCATATGCACCAATTCCGAACCCTACATCACCGCATGCGTTTATTTGTTCAGTCCGGAAGGAGCCATCTGCCACCGGTATAAGTCGTAGCCGTTGCCTGTTGGCAGAACCATTAACGTGGGCCTCCTCTCCCAGGGGATAGGCATAGAGGCTAGTAATGGTAGGGGATTGGGAGTCTTTTACTTTAATGCCAAAAAGTTTAGGATTCATGGGGCGTTGGGAGTCATCCCTTATTTCAAAATGCAAATGCGGGCCACCGCTACCGCCGGTATTTCCGCTAAAAGCTACCAGGTCACCCTGAGAAACAGGTAAAACTCCTGCTTCAGGATAAATTTCAACTTCATAGGATTCCCGCTCATATTGGATTTTCTTTATGTAAGCCTCGATTTCCGGTGAGAATTTTTGCAAGTGCCCGTAAACAGTGGTGTATCCATTAGGATGTTGAATGTACAGTGCTTTCCCGTAACCATAAGTCGCAACATTGATTCGACTCACATAACCTGATGCGGCTGCAAGTATATTTAAGCCTTCCTGTTGCTGGGTTTTTATGTCCAGGCCACTGTGAAAATGGTTGGAACGCAACTCTCCAAAAGTACCGGAAAGTACAAGATCTACATCTAAAGGACTATTAAAATATTCAGTAGGAACCTGGGGCTGGGCCCATATTCCGGTTGAAATTAAAATTAAAAGCAGGACAAAATTCTTCTTCATGATTTAGGGTTTTCAGCAATATTTTGGGAGGCTAAATATAATTAAAGTTTTAGAGAAAAAATAACGGCCTGGGAGCCTGCTTATTATATAAATATGCAAGCTTTTTGAAAATAGATTTAAAAGTATTGGGAAATTTCAAGCGGTATGTTAACTTTGTGGGAATAAGTAGCACGTTGAGCTTTTATGAGTGATTTGACAGAAATAGTTGATAACCTTGAAAATAGAATAAGCAAGTTACTCCATAAGTATGAGGCTTTAAAGCAATCTCATCATTCAACTCAGGAGGAATTGACATCTGTAAAAAAGGAAAACTTAAGATTAACAGAGGAAATTGAGAACTCTCTTAACCGTGTTCAAACACTTCAGGCCGCCAACGCGATGCTGGGCAGTAATGATTTTAAAAGAGAGACCAAGCTCAAAATAAACAGTCTGATACGGGAAATTGATCAATGTATCATTCAGTTATCAGAATAAAGGAAAAAAATGTCAGACGCGCTAAAAATTAAATTATCAATTGCAGACAGGGTTTATCCCCTCACCATTCAAGCCCATCAGGAAGAAGGACTTAGAAAGGCTGCAAAGAAGATTGAAGCGATGATCAAGCAGTTTGAGCAAAGTTATGCCGTGAGGGATAAGCAGGATGTTTTGGCTATGTGTGCCTTGCAGTTTGCTGCCCAAACCGAGCAAAAAAGTATTAATAACACCAACGATGTGCAACTGGCAGAAGATAAATTGAAATATCTCAATGACCTTCTCCAGCAGCATTTGGCGACATAGTTCTTTAAAATAAACAAGGTTTTACTGCCTGTATTAGTCATTTTTTTGATAAACTCAACAAGGATTCTTTAAAGAGGGTGAGTTTTAGTTGTAAAAGCGTGCCGTCTTAGAGCGGATACTTGATCAGCTTGTTAGCCCTAAACGTGTTTTAAGGAGTTTATACAAAATCGAAGCTAATGCAGGCTTTTTTTTTACATTTAATTTAAATATATGGAGACAACAACAACTATAATAATTTCTGTTTTTATTGGTCTGGTAATAGGCTACATCATTGCAAAGGTCCTGGAAAGGAACAATGCAAGTAAAGTTATTCAACGCGCCAAGAAATCGGCCGCTGCAATTTTAAAAGAAGCGAAGAGCGAAGCAGAAACATTAAAGAAAGATAAGATCCTTCAGGCAAAAGAAAAGTTCATAGAATTAAAGAGTGAGCACGAAAAAGTAATTCTGGGGAGAGATAAAAAAATTGGGGAGGCTGAAAAACGCATTCGCGATAAGGAGTCACTGGTGTCCAGTGAGCTGGCCAAGAACAAGAACCTGAATAAGGATCTTGAGGATAAAGTAAAGGATTATGATCACAGGAATGAATACCTTGAAAAGAAACAACAGGAGATAGATAAATTACAATTTAGTAAAATACAACAACTGGAAGTAATTTCCGGCCTCTCGGCCGAGGAAGCAAAAGCCCAGTTAACAGAATCATTGAAAGATACCGCCAGGGCCGAAGCTATGTCGCTTATTCAGGATACTATAGAAGAAGCCAAGCTAACTGCCCAGCAGGAAGCCAAGAAGATCATTATCACCACCATTCAACGTATTGGAACCGAAGAGGCTATTGAAAACTGTGTATCTGTATTCAATCTTGAAAGTGATGATGTAAAAGGACGTATCATTGGTAGGGAAGGCCGTAATATTCGGGCCATTGAAGCTGCTACCGGAGTGGAGATCATTGTAGATGATACACCGGAGGCAATAATCCTATCCTGTTTTGATACGGTTAGAAGAGAGGTGGCACGATTGTCCCTTCACAAACTGGTAACAGATGGCCGTATACACCCGGCCCGTATTGAAGAGGTAGTTAAAAAGACCAGGAAACAAATTGATGAAGAGATCATTGATATAGGAAAACGTACCGTAATAGATCTTGGGATTCACGGGTTACACCCTGAATTGATCAAAGCGGTAGGTAGAATGAAATACAGATCTTCCTACGGTCAAAACCTTTTACAACACTCGAGAGAGGTTGCTAAATTATGCGGGGTGATGGCTGCGGAATTAGGATTGAATACCAAACTAGCCAAACGTGCAGGTCTTTTACACGATATTGGAAAGGTTCCCGATACTGAAACTGAAATGCCACACGCACTACTTGGAATGCAATGGGCTGAAAAATATGGGGAAAAACCTGAAGTGTGTAATGCAATTGGAGCTCACCACGATGAAATTGAAATGAATTCACTTCTATCACCACTGGTTCAGGTTTGTGACGCTATAAGCGGGGCAAGACCGGGTGCAAGAAGACAGGTGCTTGATTCCTATATCCAACGATTGAAGGATCTTGAAGAAATAGCTTTTGGTTTTGGAGGAGTGAAAAAAGCCTATGCCATTCAGGCAGGTAGGGAGCTAAGGGTTATTGTTGAAAGTGAAAAAGTAACCGATGATAAAGCGGCTACTTTATCCTTTGAGATCTCGCAAAAGATCCAGACAGATATGACGTATCCCGGCCAGGTAAAAGTAACTGTAATTAGGGAAACCAGAGCGGTGAATATTGCTAAATAAAAATGTAGAGTGCTTGTAATTAGTCATTTAGACTAGGTTATTTCAATATATAAATTAAAAAGCCTTTGAGATCTTCAAAGGCTTTTTTCTTATCAATAATTTTGGTTTTAAGGATTACTTTTCCTTGTAATTATCTTCATCATAAATATTGGAATAAGAGTTTCCTTTTGTAACAAAGAATTCCCCGGTTACATATCTGTAATGTCGGTCTAATTCAGAAATTTTATTAAGATCATCTTCCTTTAAGTTCAGCCCCGCACTTTCAAGATTTTCTATGATCCTTTTTGGGGTTGTAGATTTTGGAATTACAGCGGTGCCGCGAATAAGATGCCATTTTATTAATACCTGTGCTGGGGAGGCACCACGTTTTTTAGCGATTTGAATAATAGTATTGTTTTCCAGTAAAGAAGGTTCATTATTCGCCTTCATAGCACTTGATCTGTCCCCGCTACCCAGGGGAGAATATGCGGTTAAATGTATATTGTTACGGCTGCAAAATTCCAGCATTTTATGTTGCTGTAGAAAAGGATGCAATTCTATTTGATTCATTTCCGGCGGCTCTGGAGAATTTTCTATCAACTCCTCAAGCCTGGGAATACTAAAATTTGAAACGCCTACATGTTTTGAAAGCCCCAAGTCTCTTGCCTCAAGCATTTTACCCCAGGTATCGAGTATGGGAGCCTCGTCCAGGGATAGGTACTCATCATTAGACTGTGGGAAAGCCACACCAGGCTTAAAGGCAACCGGCCAGTGAATAAGATAAAGATCCAGGTAATCAAGTTGCAGATCTTTTAGAGTTGTCTTTAGTGCCGGAATCACATCCTCCTTTAAGTGTGAATTGTTCCAAAGTTTAGAAGTGATCCAGAGATCCTCTCGTTTCACTTTACCTTCTTTAAAGATCTCGGCCAGGGCATCCCCAATTTCAGCTTCGTTACCATAAGTGGCGGCACAATCTATGTGCCTGTATCCATTTCTTATTGCCGTTTTAACAGCTTCTCCTACTTCACCTTTGTCAGACTTCCATGTTCCAAGTCCTATTGCGGGCATTTCATCCCCATTGTTGAATTTTAATTTTAACATAATTTAAAATTTTTCTTTAAGGTAAGAAGGAATAGCGACAGCTGCCAGAAGATGGCAGTATTTAGCACAACTTTAATAATTGCTTCGCGGGTGAAAATCTTTTATTACTTCTCTTAAATGGCTTTTATCTACATGCATATAGATCTCTGTAGTGGTGATGCTCTCATGACCCAACATTTGTTGAATAGCCCTTAGATCGGCTCCATTTTCAAGGAGATGGGTTGCAAAGGAATGCCGGAAGGTGTGTGGACTAATATTTTTATTAAGGTTGGCGGTGAGCGCAAGATTTTTTACAATAGTAAAGATCATTGCACGGGTAAGTTTATTACCCCTTCGGTTAAGAAAGACAACGTCTGAAGCCATTTTTTTTACCGGGACCCTGTTTCTTGAATTTTCCAGATAATGGGAAATATAATTTTGGGTGATCTCTCCAATAGGAACGAAACGTTCCTTGTCTCCTTTTCCGGTTATCTTTATAAAACCTTCCTGAAAGTAAAGGTCGGAAATCTTAAGGTCAATAACTTCTGAAACCCTGAGGCCACAGCCGTAGAGAGTTTCAATAATGGCCCGGTTTCTTTCTCCCTCATTAGTGCCCAGGTCAACTGCTGCAATCAAACCATCTATTTCATCAAGAGAAAGGGTATCCGGCAATTTACGTCCTGTTTTGGGTGATTCAATCAATTCCATAGGATTGTCATCACGGTAACCCTCAAAAATGAGATAATTGAAAAAGCTCTTAAGTCCCGAAATAATTCTGGACTGTGACCGGGCGTTAAGGACCTTTGCCACCTCATAAATAAAATGCTGAAGAATCTCCCGGGTAATTTTTGTAGGAGAGACTTTTATCTCATTTGTACTTAAGTGGTTAATAAGTTTAGAAATATCCAGAGAATAGTTTTGAACTGAATTTTTAGCCAACCCACGTTCTATAAGCAAATAATGCTCAAAATCCCTTTGTGCTTGCTGCCAGTTCATTAGCTATGTTATTAACAAATTGTGTTGTAGTATTAGTAATACTTTATGTTTTGGTAAGCTTTCCTTAACAAATGTAACTCTAATTTTGTCCACGAACTTTAAAACAAGAAAATATGAAAAAGTCATTTTTAGCAATAGCGATTGGATTATTTGGATTAACATCTACAATGAATGCTCAGGAATCTGTTATGTTTGGAGCCAAGGGTGGTGCTAACTTTTCAACCTTTGCCGGAAACGGGGTAAATGCCTGGAACGATGCTTCAGGTAGAACTTCCTTCCACCTGGGTATGTTGGCTGAAATTCCGTTATCTGACCGTTTCTCAATTCAGCCGGAGGTTCTTTATTCAGGACAGGGGTACGATATCTCTAACAGGAACAATGCCGATGATATAGAATATCAATTGGATTATATCAATGTACCTGTCATTGCAAAGGTGTATGTTTTTGATGGTTTTGCACTTGAAGCAGGTCCGCAGGCTGGATTTTTGGTAAAAAGTGAAGTAGATTACAATCCATCTGCAGTGAATGAAGGTGACATCTCTTTAAATGAAGACCAGTTTAACACTGTAGATTTTAGTGTTGCTTTAGGTGCTTCTTATAAGTTTAGAGGTGGGTTTTTCCTAAGTGGACGTTATAATATTGGTCTAACCGATATTTATGACGACAGTTTTGCAAACAATTTATTCTCTGGTGCAGATGCTAAACACTCTGTAATCCAGGCTGGAGTTGGGTTTATGTTTTAATAAAGCTTAATTCAATAATTTGAAAGGTGCAGGGAAATTCCTGCACCTTTTTTGGTTTAGAGGATTTTTTAAGCTTCAATCTTTTTTTTAATTTAGAGGTTTTTAAATCTCCCCTTAATGAAAAAGGAATTAATCTTTTTACTGTTTTCTTTTCTATTCTTTCAACTTTCATATGCACAATTTACTTTTGGGGTGAAAGCGGGAGTGAATCTTTCAAATGTTGACCTTCCGGAAATAAATTCTAATAATCGTACCGGTTTTCAAGTAGGGGTATTGGCAGAGATACCTTTTGGCAAACGAATTTATTTTTCTTCAGAAGTTTTATATTCCTCCCAGGGATTTAAACTGGTTGAGAATATTCAGGAAACAGAATCGCCCAAAGAGTTAATTACTGAGCTGGGTTATTTACAAGCTCCATTTATTTTAAAATACAGGATCATAGAAGGTTTGAATATTCAGGCAGGGCCTCAAATGGGGTTATTGATTTCGGCTATCACCCGCGGCCCAGATTCAAAACAGGATGACAAATATCTTTATTCAGACTTTGATTACGGGATGACCTTTGGACTTGGATATAAATTTTATCCCAGCTTATTTGTGCAGGCTAGATACAATATGGGGTTTGGTACTATCTATGAAAAAGATAAGCTTCAAAAAGCCGGAAGGGAAAACAATGCAAGGAATAAGGTAATTCATTTTTCAGTGGGTTATATGTTTTGAAGATTATTTGTTAATTGTAAATTTAAACAGGTGTGAGTTATGTCTTACACCTAATTTTTTGAAAAAAATTGAATGTATCATAAAAATGATTAGCTTTATGATATATAACCAATTAAATAATTAGATTATGAAAAATCATTTACTGATTGTAATTATTTCTCTTTTGTCTTTTGGGGGAACCCAGGCTCAGGAGTTTTTTAATTTTGGAGTTAAAGGAGGTGTAAATTTCGCGACTCTTACAGGTGATGATGCAGATGAGCTGGATGCTAAAATGAAAACAGGTTTTCATTTGGGAGTATTGGCAGAAATAATGATCTCCGATAAATTCGGTATTCAACCGGAAGTGCTCTATTCTTCTCAGGGAGCAAAGTCTGATGCGTCAGTTTTTGAAGAATTTGGCGATGTAGATGTAACTTTAAAATTGGACTACGTTGCCGTGCCGGTTATGTTAAAGTATTTTGTATCGCCAGGCTTTAGCCTGGAAGCGGGGCCTCAATTTTCCTTCTTATCAAAATCTGAAATCGAAGCTGAATTTGGAGGGGAAACAGAAACCGAAGACCTTAAAGATGATACCGAGTCTTTTGACCTTGGAGCAGCCCTTGGGGTTGGATATGGGTTACCGCAAGGCTTCCTGGTACAGGCCAGGTACGTTATGGGCTTTAGTGATGTTTATACAGATGCTGATGCCAAAAACAGTGTGATCCAGCTTTCAGTAGGGTGGAAATTTTAAAATATTAAGGTGAGATCATTTTATGGTCCGTGAAAACTTAAAAATAATTTTAAAAGACGTGAGATTCCTCTCACGTCTTTTTTAATGCCGGGTTGTTTCAATTCTTTATAAAATTTGTAAATTTATGATACACAACCAGTTAAATTATTTAAATCATGAAAAAATCATTATTTATTGTATTAATTGTCTTATTTTCCATTTCTTCAGCTTTTTCTCAAAGCAATTTTAGAATTGGAGTAAATGCAGGTATTCCAGTTGGGGACATAGAAGAATTTACGACTTTCCAGTTAGGAGCAGATGTGGCTTATCTCTATCCGGTTTCCAACCTTTTTAGCGTAGGAGCCTTGGCAGGCTATTCCCGATATTTTGGAGACGATGTATCTACTCCTCTTGGAAATATTAATGTAGATGATATTTCATTTCTACCTATCGCTGCTTCTGCCCGTTTTGGATTTGAGAATTCCTTATTCGTAGCTGCTGACCTGGGGTACGCCGTAGGCCTGGATGATGGCAATGACGGCGGATTCTTTTACAGACCAAAAGTGGGGTATTCATTGGGACTTGTTGCGGTAATCGCTTCCTTTTCGGGAATAAGTGTGGATGGGGGAGATGTATCCTCCGTTAATCTAGGTGTGGAATTTGGATTTTAATTTTACCTATTTTTAAATTCTATAACGGGGAACATTCAGTTCCCCGTTATTCATTTATTATACTCATAAAACCATACTTTTTTGGTGGCTAAAATTTAAATATCTTTAGACCATGAAACTACTTATTATCAACGGTCCCAATTTGAACTTACTGGGAACACGCGAGCCAGAAACCTATGGAAAGGAAAGTTTTGAAGTTTATTTTTCAAAACTACAGTTTAAATTTCGTGAAACCGAATTATCCTATTACCAAAGCAATATTGAAGGGGAACTTATAGATCGACTTCAACAAGCCGATAAGGAATTTGACGGGGTTATTCTCAATGCTGCTGCTTATACGCACACTTCTATTGGGATTGGAGATGCCGTAAAAGCGATATCCATTCCAGTAGTGGAGGTACATATATCCAATACTTTTGCCCGTGAAAGTTTTCGTCATACTTCCTATA
>CAXAZV010000023.1:0-19460 GCA_963973375.1 uncultured Antarcticibacterium sp. | reverse complement strand
ACCATTGGTGCAAACCTAACCTCATTTGTTCCACTAGAACATTTTAATATTGACCAGATAGTGCCTACTGAAGACGATAAACTCTGGAGAAGGCAATTGGTACAAGGTTATGTTCACGACCAGGGTGCAGCAATGCAGGGAGGTATAGGAGGGCATGCCGGACTTTTTGGCAACGCCAATGATGTTACAAAAATAATGCAGTTATATCTCAATGGGGGAAAGTATGGCGGTAAACGCTATCTGGAAATCCAAACTCTGGAGAAATTCAATACCTGTTATTATTGTGATGAAAATGTAAGGAGAGGAGTTGGTTTCGACAAACCTCAATTGGGGAAAAGCGGACCCACCTGTGGGTGCGTTTCAATGTCCAGTTTTGGGCATACCGGTTTTACAGGAACTTTGGCCTGGGCAGATCCAGAGGAAGAAATAGTTTATGTATTTTTAACAAACAGGACTTTTCCCGATGTAGATAACAGGAAACTTATCCAAAGTGGGATAAGAGAGAAGATCCAGCAGGTGATCTATGAATCCATTGAATTTTAAAACACCTGCATTTTACTTATTTAATTTACTTACTTAATGAAAATAGCCATTGTTTGTTATCCTACTTTTGGTGGTAGTGGGGTAGTTGCAACCGAGTTGGGAATGGAGCTTTCTAAAAGAGGCCATGAGATCCACTTCATTACCTACAGCCAGCCCGTGCGGCTTGAGCAACTAAACAGGAATATTCATTTTCACGAGGTGAATGTCCCGGAATATCCGCTTTTTCATTTTCAGCCTTATGAGCTTGCACTTAGCAGCAAACTGGTGAATATGGTAAAACTATATGGTATTGAACTTTTACACGTGCATTATGCCATACCACATGCCTATGCCGGATATATGGCAAAGAAAATGCTTGCAGAAGAAGGTATTCACATTCCTATGGTTACCACCCTCCATGGGACAGATATCACCCTGGTAGGAAACCATCCATTTTATAAACCTGCCGTAACCTTTAGTATAAATCACAGCGATGTAGTAACCTCGGTTTCTCAAAGCCTGAAAGAAGATACTCTTAACCTTTTCAATATTACAAGAGAGATTTTTGTGGTTCCCAATTTTATAGAGGTAGACAATTACCTCAAAAGTTTCACCGATTGCCAGCGAACCCTGATGGCCGATGATGATGAATATATAGTTTCACACATAAGTAACTTTCGCCCCGTTAAACGTATTGCCGATGTTATAAAGATCTTTGAAATAATATGCAGGGAGAAAAAAGCCAAGCTTATTATGATAGGTGAGGGGCCGGAAAAAGAAATGGCAGAGAATCTTGTTTTTGATTTGGGGTTACAGGATAAAGTACTGTTTGTAGGTCAAAGTAATGAAGTGGACAAGATCCTGTGTTTTTCAGATCTTTTCCTCCTTCCTTCAGAAAAAGAAAGTTTTGGTCTTGCAGCGCTTGAAGCAATGGTAAATAGTGTTCCGGTAATATCCACAAATACAGGAGGCCTTCCGGAAGTAAATATTCACGGAGTTTCAGGATTTTTAAGTGAAGTTGGAAATGTGGAGGAAATGGGGAAAAATGCGCTGGCAATTCTAAAGGATCAGGAAACTTTAGATAGATTTAAAAAAGGAGCCCGGGATCAGGCAAAAGTTTATGACCTGCACAAAGTAGTTCCGGTATACGAAAAGCTATATGAAATGGCTTTAGAGGAAATAAAAAAGGCGCAAATTTAATTTTTGCGCCTTTCCTATTTAAAATATGTTTGACTAAAATTGGTATCTAAGACCTAAAGCAATATCCGGAGAAAACTCGTTTAATACGGTATAGTCATTAAATCCAAATTCCGGACGGAAGTCCAAAGAGATCAACAAAGGAATATCAAAGTTATATTCGATTCCTATGTCTCCGGCGGCAAATAAGAATGTTCCATCATTACCTCTTCTTTCTAAACGACGTTTGTCTTCAACGCTTCCTACACCACCACCAACACCTACATACCAGTTGAATCCGCCGTCAATATTCCATACCCATTGATAAAGAGCAGCCAGTTTAAAAGCATCGAAATTGCTGTCGTTTCTCCAACCCAGGTCTAATTCCAGCCTGTTATTGTTAGTTCCAAGAGCACGTTGGTAAGAAACCTCGGCACCAAGACCATCACCACCTCCAAAACGTAAACCAATTGCATTATCGGCTATTGTTTGAGCTTGTGAGCTAAGTCCAAATCCTACGGCAAAAAAAGTCAATAAAAATAATTTTTTCATATCTGTTTGGTTTTATTTGATTGGCAAATATAAATGTTAAAATTGTACGATCATCCCCCGGCAAGCCAATGTATTGTTAATAATCACTAAAACATCTGTTAAGCGTAAGCCGGAATATTTGTAATTTTAGCGCTATGATACACATAGATCTTAAAAAATTGGCAGAAGTTCTTGAAGGAGAGCTTGTTAATGATAAACTTCATCGTAGTATTTATGCTACAGATGCATCTGTATATAGAGAATTACCTTTGGCAGTGTGTTTTCCCAAATCCATAAAAGACCTCAAAAAACTTATTGAGTTTGCCACTTCCAACGGGATTGGCCTTATTCCAAGAACGGCCGGGACTTCGCTTGCCGGGCAATGTGTTGGCAGCGGGATAGTTATAGACACCTCGAAATATTTCAATAAGATCCTTCATATAGATAAAGATAAAAGGATTGCGGTAGTACAACCCGGTGTAATAAGGGATGACTTAAACCGAAGACTCCTGGAATACGGACTTTTCTTCGGTCCAAATACATCTACATCCAACAGGTGTATGATAGGAGGAATGGTAGGGAATAATTCAAGTGGCACCACTTCTATAAAGTACGGTACAACCCGGGACAAGGTGGTAAGTCTTAAAACCTTGTTGAGCGATGGGAGCGAAGCCGAATTTTCATCCCTTTCTGCGGAAGAATTTCAAAACAAAATAACGCTGGGAGGTGCTGAAGGAAAAATTTATGCCGATTTACACCGCCTTTTATCCCCTGCTGAAGTACAGAATGAAATATGGGATAAATTCCCAAATAAAGAAATTCACCGCCGCAATACCGGATATGCCATTGATGAGTTGATAAAAACCGAAGTTTTTACAACCGGGGGAGAAAGCTTTAATTTATGCAGGTTATTATCTGGGAGTGAGGGAACATTAGCTTTTACAACAGAGATCACGTTGGAACTGGATGTTCTTCCTCCGCCGCATTCTGCAATGATAGCTGCACATTTCAATACAATTGAAGATTGTATGCTAGCGGTGGTTCCAGCTATGGAAAGCCCCTTGTACACCTGTGAGATGATGGATAAAGTGATCCTGGATTGCACTAAACAAAACCTCAAGTATAAGGAAAACCGGTTCTTTATAGAAGGAGATCCCAAGGCGATTCTAATGCTGGAACTAAGGTCCCATTCAATGGAGATCCTACAGGATGAAGTCCATCAACTTTTAAACAGGCTTGAAAAAAGCAATTTAAGTTATTCCCTCCCGGTATTGATGGACGAACAAATTGACCTTGCCCTGGAGCTTAGAAAAGCGGGATTAGGACTTTTAGGGAATATGATAGGAGACCGAAAGGCGGTTGCCTGTATTGAAGATACGGCAGTAGCCCTACCTGACCTGGCAAATTATATCCTGGAATTCTCCCAAATAATGAGAGACCATGGCCAGGATGCCGTGTATTACGCCCACGCCGGAGCTGGAGAATTGCACCTAAGGCCAATCCTCAATTTAAAGAAGACGGAAGATGTAGCTTTGTTCAGAAGGATCACAGAGGACGTTGCAAACCTGGTAAAAAAGTATAACGGCTCCATGAGCGGGGAACACGGGGATGGGAGATTAAGGGCAGAGTTCATTGAGCAAATGATAGGGCCTAAAAACTACGAAGTTTTAAGAGAGGTAAAAAAGGTGTTTGACCCAAAGAATATTTTCAATCCCGGTAAGATCATAGATGCACCGCCAATGGATTCCTTCCTGAGGTACGTTCCAGACAGGAAAGAGCCTGAGATCAAATCATTAATGAATTTTGATGACTCGGAAGGAATTCTCCGACTTGCCGAGAAATGTAATGGGAGTGGCGATTGCCGAAAATCTGTAGAAGCCGGCGGCACAATGTGCCCCAGCTACCGCGCTACAAAGAATGAAAAGGATACTACCCGTGCAAGAGCAAATGCCTTGCGCGAATTTTTGACCAATTCAGAAAAACCAAACAGGTTTGACCATGAAGAGCTAAAGGAGGTTTTTGACCTGTGTATAAGCTGTAAAGGCTGCAAGAGCGAATGTCCATCTAATGTAGATGTGGCAGCTTTAAAAGCCGAATTTCAATATCAGTACCAAAAAACAAATGGAAGGTCTTTAAGGAACCGGGCTTTTGCTAACAATGGAAAAATGAATAAAATGGGCTCGGGCATTCCGGGTTTAGCAAATTTCTTCTTTAAGAACAGTTTTACTTCCTCCCTGGCCAAAAAAATAATGGGAGTTGCCCCTCAAAGAGAATTGCCAAGACTCTCTAAAGTTTCTCTCTCCGTTTATTATAAGAAAAACCGCGAAAGGCTTAAAGTTAAATCTCCTATTGCAACTGTTTATTTGTTCAATGATGAGTTTACCAATTATCTTGATGCTGAAATTGGAATAGACACCCTGGAGCTGCTTTCCACATTGAATTACCAGGTGGAGATCCTGGATAACCCTGAAAGTGGCAGAAGCCATATTTCCAAAGGTTTCCTTGAAGAAGCAAAGGAACTTGCCAATAAGAACATTCGCCTTTTCAGCAATAAGATCTCGGCAACTACTCCTTTACTTGGAATTGAACCTTCGGCTATATTAAGTTTTAGAGATGAGTATTTACGTCTTGCCAATGATCCTGAAGCGGCTGAAAATCTTTCCAAAAATTCTATGTTGGTAGAGGAGTTTTTGAAAAAGGAAATTTCAGCAGGAAATATAAAAGAGAGTTCGTTTACTTCCGAAGAAAAGATCCTCAAGATACATACCCATTGCCACCAGAAGGCTCTTTCCAATTCGGCTGTTACATTTGATATCCTTAATTTCCCTATAAACTACAAACCCACAATTATCTCATCTGGATGCTGCGGGATGGCCGGTTCCTTTGGATATGAGGCAGAGCATTATGACATAAGCATGAATATTGGAGAACAAAGCCTTTTTCCCGCTGTGAGAAAAGCCACACCGGATACTATTATTGCGGCAAACGGCACCAGCTGCCGGCACCAGATCTATGATGGTACCCAAAGGAACGCTAAACATCCTGTGAGTATTTTAAGGGAGGCCCTGGTATAATTTTTAAATGAACTCCCTTTAATAAGAGCAGTTGAAAAATTAATTTTCTCTGTATTATATTATTTGATACCTTAGAATCAACACGTTATATGTATAAAATCCAACAGGTATAATTTTAAAGATGTCTAATTTAAATGTTCAGCCATGGATAATCCTGTTCAAAAAATAATTCCTTTTTTATGGTTTGATACTAATGGAAAGGATGCGGTAGATTTTTATACCACTGTATTTGAGAATGCAACTATTAATTCAATAACCAGGTTCCCGGGGGCAGGAATAGAAATTCATAAACAAGAGACGGGCTCCATTATGACAGTTGATTTTAGCATAGAAAATTACAGAATGGTAGCTTTAAACGGGGGACCCGATTTTAAGTTTAATTCCTCTATTTCTTTTTTCCTGTTGTATGAGGATGAAAAAAAAATAAAAGAAGTATGGGAACGGCTTTTAGAAGGAGGAAGTGAAATGATGCCTCTTGATTCATATGACTGGAGTTCACAATATGGCTGGCTCCAAGATCGTTTTGGGGTTAACTGGCAATTGATGCTTGAAAAAGAGAGAAATTGTCCTGAAACTGTTGTGCCAATGATATTTTTTACCGGTAAAAATCAAGGGAAGGCAGCAACAGCAATTAAATTTTATACTTCCGTATTTAATAACTCCAATATCCAGGGAATGCTTACTTATGGCGAGGAAAACCCTTTTGCCAACGGCCATATAATGCATGCTCAGTTTAGCCTGGAAGACCAGACTTTTATGGCAATGGACAGCGGGATGGAAAATGACTTCCCTTTTAGCGAGGCCATTTCATTTATGGTGAACTGCAAAGATCAAAAAGAAATAGATTATTACTGGAATAAGTTATCTGAGGGTGGTGATCCCGCCGCACAACAATGCGGCTGGCTTAAGGATAAATTTGGGGTTTCCTGGCAGGTTGCTCCTACGGGAATGAATGAAATTTTGAATGATCCCGATAAGGAAAAGGCAAACCGCCTCATGGAGGAAGTCCTTCAAATGAAGAAGTTTGATCTTGATACAATAAACAAAGCTGCAGGAAAAAGTTAATTTTTTACCTTAATGCTCTTTAAAATTTTCAAATTATGTCGATTCAAAAACTCACCGTTGAAACCACGGTAAATGCTCCGGTTGAAAAAGTATGGCAATACTGGACAGAACCAGAGCATATCATACAATGGAACTTTGCTTCACAGGACTGGCATTGCCCTAATGCTACAAATGACCTGAAAAGCGACGGGAAATTTTCTTACCGAATGGAGGCAAAAGATGGAAGTATGGGATTTGAAATGGAAGGAGTTTACACCGAAGTTGAAAAACCTAAAAAAATTGTTTATTCTATGGAAGATAATAGAAAGGTAGAGATCTTATTTATTTCTTTAGAAGATACAACAAGGATTGTAGAAACCTTTGATGCTGAAAACACTTTCCCGCATGAACAGCAGCAACAGGGCTGGCAGTCTATCCTCGATAATTTCAAAATGCACGTTGAAAAAAATTGAGATCCCAAATACATTAAAACAATTCTCACCAACCTGCCAAATAGGTTGATTTAATTTTATATTTTCCCACCGGGTAAATGGTTTCCATATTATCCTTAATTACATTTTATAATATGTAGTTAAAAAATTACATTTGTTCAAAATCGACTTTATGGCCGGAAATTCCTTCGGAACTATTTTTAAACTTACCACTTTTGGAGAATCTCATGGGACGGCCATTGGCGGAATTATAGATGGTTGTCCTGCGGGGATTATGCTCGATCTTGAAAAGGTGCAGGAGGAACTCGATAAACGTCGTCCCGGGCAGTCGGCCATTGTTACCCAAAGAAAAGAAGCCGATACCGTAGAATTCCTTTCAGGGATTTTTGAAGGCAGGTCTACAGGTACACCTATTGGGTTTATTATAAAAAACTCCAATCAAAAATCCGGAGATTACTCACATATACAGGATTCCTACAGGCCATCCCATGCCGATTATACCTATGATGAAAAATACGGGGTGCGTGATTATCGTGGGGGCGGGCGCTCATCTGCCCGTGAAACAGCCTGCCGGGTAGTTGGAGGCGCAATTGCCAAACAGCTTATTCCTGAAATAGTTTTTTCCACCTTTACCTCTTCAGTAGGGGATATTCATATTGATGATCATAAAGATCTTGATCTAAGTTTAATAGAATCAAACCCGGTGCGTTGCCCGGATCCTGCTTCCGCAGAAAAAATGGAAGCATTGATACGCGAGATTCGTTCACAGGGGGATACTATTGGCGGGACTGTACAATGTATTATTAAAAACGTCCCAAAAGGGCTCGGTGAACCGGTTTTTAATAAACTGCATGCTGAATTGGGTAAAGCCATGCTTTCCATTAACGCGGTAAAAGGTTTTGAATTTGGAAGCGGTTTTAAAGGTACCCAAATGAAAGGGAGCGAGCATAATGACCGCTTTAATCCCGATGGCTCTACCGTTACTAATTTAAGCGGCGGCATACAGGGCGGGATCTCCAATGGAATGGATATCTATTTTAAGGTGGCTTTTAAACCGGTGGCTACCATCATGCAAAAGCAACAAACCATAAATTCTAAAGGCGAGGAAGTAGAAATGCAGGGAAAAGGAAGACACGACCCCTGCGTTGTGCCGCGCGCAGTTCCAATTGTGGAAGCAATGGCTGCTCTTGTACTTGCCGACTTTTTTTTACAAAATAAAACATCAAAAATTTAAAGCTGAAATATCAATAAAATGAAAAAATTAGCACTGCACTGGCAGATATTACTGGGTATGGCCGCGGGGGTGATCTTCGCTTTACTTCTAAGCAATTTTGACTGGGGCCCCGGTTTTATTAGTGATTGGATCAAACCTTTTGGAAACATCTTTATAAATGCCCTTAAATTGATCGCGGTGCCACTTATTCTTGCTTCGCTTATCAAAGGTATTTCAGACTTAAAAGATATCTCCAAACTTTCTAAAATGGGGACCCGAACCATTGTAACCTATATTATTACCACAGTTATAGCGGTATCTATTGGACTTACGCTGGTAAACCTCGTGCAACCCGGAAATGCTATTTCTGAAGATACCAGAAATGACCTCTTAACAAGTTATGCCGGCGATGCCAATACCAGAATACAGGATGCCCAGCGACAAAAAGACTCAGGCCCCTTACAGGCTTTGGAAGATATTGTTCCAAGCAACATCTTTGCCGCCGCAAGCGACAATGGAAATATGCTACAGGTCATCTTTTTCGCCATTTTCTTTGGGCTTGGATTGATCCTTATTCCTGAAAAGAATTCCAAACCCGTTAAAGACTTTTTTGACGGATTTAATGATGTGATCCTGAAGCTTATAGACCTCATCATGTTAGCTGCTCCTTATGGCGTTTTTGCCTTGCTGGCAGCGCTGGTAGTAGAATCTCCCAGCACAGATCTTTTTGCCGCGCTAGCCATGTACGGGCTTACCGTAATTATGGGGCTCGCACTAATGATTGGTTTTTATGTTCTAATTGTATGGATATTCACCAAGAATACACCAGCCTTCTTTATGAAAGGAATTGCCCCTGCACAGCTTCTTGGATTTTCAACAAGTTCCAGCGCCGCTACCTTACCGGTGACCATGGAAAGGGTAGAAGAACATATGGGTGTACATAAGGAAGTAGCCAGTTTTGTATTGCCAATTGGAGCCACAATAAATATGGACGGGACCAGCCTTTACCAGGCTGTGGCAGCAGTATTTATCGCCCAGGCCTTTGGTATGGATCTTTCCTTTGGAGTACAGCTGGGAATCATTGCTACGGCAACGCTGGCATCCATAGGATCTGCTGCGGTGCCGGGGGCGGGGATGGTTATGCTCGTGATCGTACTTGCACAGGCAGGTATCCCTGAAGCAGGACTCGCGTTAATATTTGCAGTAGACAGGCCGTTGGATATGTGCAGAACCATGGTGAATATTACGGGAGATGCTGCCGTTGCTATGCTTGTGGCAAAATCTGTAGATAAATTAGGCCCTCCAAATGTTTTGGAATGGGATGATAATTATCAGCCGGAAAAAGAAGAGGAAGCCAGACCTGCAGCTCATCGCGAATAGCAAATAAATAAAAGCTGTTTTTATTCCAAAAATCTGGATTTCAGTGTCGGGGTAGGGATCATACATTCCTCCTTTTTACCAAACCATTGGTAGCGGTTTTTGGCAATTAGGTCATAAACTACATTTCTAAAACCCTCCGGGAGAAAGGAAAAATATTTCAAATTGGAATACCCTCCAGATAGATGTTTTGAGATCTCTAATGCAGCCGTAGATTTTTGATAATAGGACACCCCGGGTTCAATAAGAATGATAGAATCCATGGCTTCGGGATCAATTCCCCTTTCGGCAGTAAGTTGCTTACCAGTTTCGCTTTGCAGCGAGGCAAACCTGAAAACATCTTTCTTATCCCTTTCTATAATAAATTGAACAGAATTGTTGCAAAGATTACAAACTCCATCAAAAAGGATGATCTTTTTATTTTCAGGAAGGGAACTATTCATAAGTTGGTATTTGTATAGAATTCAATTCTTAATTATTTCTTTTTCATCGCCTGCACAAGCTCCAGTTGGTCCATGGAAACACTGGTAGTGAATATGCCGTAATTGACTACAGCTTTTCCTTTTTCTATGGTATCTATCGTACCTATAGATTTTCCATTCTCAAGGCGTACCCGGTCTCCAACCTTTAAAATTGCCTTTGGCTTATTGGCTTCAAGCTGTTCCTTTACCGCCACCTTTTTCTTTTCTTCCTTCTTTCGCTCCCGTATTACCTTAACTTTTGCTTCAGCTTCCTGCAGGATTATTTTCTCTTTTACCTTTTTAACCTTGATCTCTTTTGGAGTTTCTTTTTTTCTTTTGGAATTCTCTATCTCCACGATCTTAAGTAACTCCCCAATAAGGTCCTTCTTCTTTTTATTGCTGAAGTATTTTTCACTAAGATCATTGATCTTTTGTCCCAGGTAGATCAATCGTTGATTGGCATCATAAAGCTCCTGATAACTCTCCAGTTTTTGTTGGATCTTAATATTAGTTTCCTCGAGTTTGTCCTTTTGTTTCGCAGTGAGTAATTCTTTCGATTTTAAAGAATCGGTAGTTTTTTGAAGTTTACTTCGTTCCTTCTGCAAATCGGCAATACTCTTGTCAAAACGTATCTTTCCACGTTCAACCTTCTTTTTAGACCTGTTTATAAGGCTGAAGGGAATCCCATTCTTTTGGGCAACCTCAAAGGTAAAAGAACTACCTGCTTCCCCTAACTGCAGTTTAAACAGTGGTTCCAGGGTTCTGGAATCAAACATCATATTGGCATTGGTCATGAACGGTAGTTCATTGGCCAGCATTTTTAAATTTGTATAGTGGGTGGTGAGGATCCCAAAGGATTCGCGCTCATAGAAAACCTCCAGAAAGGTTTCCGCCAGCGCACCACCAAGCTCGGGATCGCTCCCGGTTCCAAACTCATCAATAAGAAACAAGGTTTTGTCATCACATTTCTTAAGAAAATAATTCATGTTCTTAAGTCTGTAACTATAAGTACTCAAATGGTTCTCTATAGACTGGTTGTCACCTATATCTGTAAGTATGCGGGTGAAAAAACACATTCTACTGTATTCGTGAACTGGAATTAATATCCCGCTTTGAAGCATCACCTGCAACAAGCCTACAGTTTTAAGAGTAATACTTTTTCCCCCTGCATTGGGGCCAGAAATCACAATAATGCGGTTATCCTTTTTTAATTCAATGCTTTGAGCAAAGGTCTTCTCTTTGGCTTTGTTATTGGCCCTTAATAAAATTGGATGAAAAGCCTCTTTTAAATAGAGTTCCCGCTCCTTTGTGATCTTTGGCAAAAGCCCTTTGATCTCCCGGGCATATTTCGCTTTGGCAGCAATCACATCTATGTCACTTAATAATTCCTGGTAGTCCTTAAGTAAATCACGATAAGGCCGCATAAAATTGGTAAGGGTCCTTAAAATGCGTTTTATTTCCTCCTGTTCTTCATATTGTAAATTATTTAACTCCCGGGTATACATCATAGTGGCTTCCGGTTGAATGTAAACAATACTCCCGGTTTTAGAATTCCCAAGGATCCCGCCTTTTACTTTTTTGCGATACATTGCCTTTACAGCCAATACCCTAATATTTTCTACAACACTTTCTCGTATCTCATCAAGATAACCGTACTCATTATAACGGGATAGCGCAGTGTTGAAACTGGAATTTATTTTCCCTTTCACCACATTCATAGCCCGCCGGGTATTTAAAAGGGTAGGGGATGCTTCATCTTTAACCTCACCAAAGCGGTTAATGATCTCCCCGGTTTTCTCTACGATCTCTTTGGTATATTCCACTTCTGAGGTGGTTTCAAAAAGACTGGGATATAATTCCTGATTTTTATTGAAGAATTTTATCTGGGTATTAACAGTCTCAGATAAACCTGCTATTTTATGAAAACCTGAAGTATCCAGGATCGCTTCTTCTATACCCAGCATTTTGATCTCATGGTGAATACTATCAAACCCATGATTTGGAATTCTACTGTCCTGTTGATAGGAATCTACATATTCATTTGTTTGATGTAATCCAAAAAGCGTTTTTTTACCGGTAGGATAAGGAGTTATAGCAAGCGCCTTCTCAATACCCATAGGCGTTATACAAAATTCACTTATTTGTTTACAAACCGTAGGAAATTCAAGATCAATAAGTGTTTTAGCAGCAATTTTTATCATAGCAAATTTTCCCTAATTTTGGGTCCTGCAAATTTACTTAAATAATAATGAAGCTCAATATCCATCCTTCATGGAAAAATATTTTAGGATCTGAATTTGAAAAGACCTATTTCAGGGAACTTGAGGAATTTATTTCTACAGAATATTCTCAAAATACCTGTTTCCCGGAAAGTGAGTTGATCTTTGAAGCATTCAATCGCGCAACGCTTGACAAGGTAAAAGTGGTAATAATAGGCCAGGATCCTTATCACGGGCCAAATCAGGCCCACGGACTTTGTTTTTCAGTAAAAGAAGGGGTGAAGGTCCCACCATCTTTAATAAATATTTATAAAGAGTTGGAAAGTGATCTAAATAAACCATTTACGCCACAGGGAAATTTGGAACATTGGGCCAATCAGGGAGTGCTTTTAATAAATGCAGTACTCACGGTTAGAGCTAACAGCGCGGGATCACATCAAAAAAAAGGCTGGGAAATATTCACCAATCGTGTTATTGAACTTATTTCTGAACATAAGGAAAATGTGGTTTTTCTTTTATGGGGAGGTTATGCTAAAAAGAAAGGAGCCAAAATTGACTCCTCAAAACATTTAGTATTAACGGCGGGGCATCCATCTCCCTTAAGTGCTATAAGAGGACATTGGTTTGGAAATAAACATTTCAGTAAGACCAATGAATATCTTATAGAAAATGGAATGGAACCTATAAATTGGTAATTAAAACCGGATTCCCAGATTCACATTGAATTGTCCCACGATGGTAGGAGAATCATTACTTAAAAGATTTCGGCCTATACCTGTTCCAAGATCAACAAAGAAACCCTGCTGAGATACAAACTTTCCTCCCAGGCCAAAACCAAGGGCTAAATCTGTATAATTTTCTTTAACGTAGCCCAAAGACCCTTCATTCCTCAATACGTCCTTATCCCAATCTTCATTTTCTCCTGAGGAGATCATTGCAAGGCCGTTAACATAAAATCCCCAGGCGGTGCGCTCACCAAAAAAATATTTATACTTTCCTGTAAGAGAAAAATCCTTGGAATATGCTTCAGATATATCCTCATTATCCCGGTTTAGAGCCAAAATAAAACCTTCAATGGCCCAACTGGTATTTGGGGTAAGAATTCTTTCATATGCTACATCTAGCGCTCCAAAAGCTACAAGATTGAAAGCGCCTATACTTAATTCATTTTTGGCAATTTCCCGTTTAAATATTGTATCGTCCTGAGTTTGTGATTGTGCGACAATGGAGCTAATAAATAATAAAAAGAGAGCGGGGAGAAAAGTTTTAATCATCATACATTTTGAGTTTGCTCAAATGTAAGAAAATCAAATTATTCCTGTGTTTCAAGGTTATAAATTAAATTGGAAGCCGGGAGCTTGAATGGTATAAGATTAAGTTCCAGTAAAGTCTCCTGAACAAGGTGCAATTCCTCATCGGTAAATTGATGCTGGCTCCAGGAGGTGCTGTCAAGCCAGGTTACAATGTCCTCCCTTTTTTGACCATACCTGTTAGCCAGGACCTGCTCTATTTCAGGAATTTCTTTAAAGCTGGCCGATTTAGCATTCACCACTCCCAACATTTTAGCAAGGGCATGTTCATGCTCCTTTATAAAGTCCTCTCTTGCCGCTACCAGGAAACAAGGCCAGAGGGTAGGACATTCCCCAATTCTTCTAAACACATCTTTATCTACCAGCGGTTTGGTGGTAAATAATTCCCACATAAAATATTGAGCCGTATCACGGTGAAGGGCTTGTACAGCGCCATCAATATCTCCAACGACTTCAAATTCCAAAGTCCCGGGATCCCATCCCATTTCCTTTGCATTTACATAGGCCATTAATTGAGAGCCGGAACCTTCGAGGCTTATAGCTGCTTTGGTGCCCCGGAGATCTTCCATTTTCTTGAAGGCAGAGTTTTTGTCAACGTGGATTCCCCATACAAGAGGGGAATCAATATAGGTTTGGATTATTTTGCTTGGATTTCCTGCGGTGATATCCTTTATGATACCTTCAGTAAGTATAATTGCTACATCAATTTCCCCGTTACGCAATGCCTTGTTCATAGCTCCCGTACCATCAGGAAATTCTCGCCACTCCAGTTTTATATGCTCGTATTCAAAATCTCCTTCTTCAATACAAAGATGCCAGGGTAAATTAAAATGCTCTGGAACTCCACCTACTCTTATTGTTGTCATGCTTCATGTTTTTCTTTAAGGTAATCATATATTGCATATTGAGACCTTAAGGGTTTTTCATTTGACGATTTTTTAACATAGGTATTTGTTTCCTCTTTGTCCTGTATCCTTGCCTTTATATTATCCTGAAGCTGTAGGTTCAGGATGTCTTTAAATTCTTGCGCTATTTCCTCATTATAAATAGGAGCTATTACTTCAATTCTTCTGTCCAGGTTACGTGTCATCCAATCGGCACTTCCAAAATAAACCTTTTCATCTCCGCCATTTTCAAAAATATAGATCCTTCCATGTTCCAGGAATTGATCTACTATACTTGTTATGTAGATATTCTCACTCATTCCTTTTACACCAGGAATAAGGGAGGTAAACCCACGAACCAGCAAACGGATCTTCACCCCGGCATTGCTGGCTTTATAAAGCCAATCAATGATCTCCGGATCTTCCAGGCTGTTCATTTTAGCGGTTATAGCGGCCTTTTTACCGGCAAGGGCATTTTCAATCTCATTCATTATTAAACGAGTAAAATTCCGGCGGGTGGAAAAAGGGGAAATAAAGAGGTGTTTTTCCCGGGGAACGATTAATTTTCCTTCAAGCACTTTAAATACCCGTGCTAATTCCTTGGTAATACTTTTATCTGCAGTAAAAATGGCATGATCACAATATATTCCTGCAGTTTTGCTGTTAAAATTTCCTGTGCCTATATAAGCATAGTTCGTTAATTTTTCATTTTCCCTTCGTACAACCAGTAGTATCTTAGAATGCACCTTGATCTTTGGGTAACTGTAGATTACTTTGGCACCTTTTTCTTCAAATTTTCTTCCCCAAACGATATTGTTCTCCTCATCGAATCGAGCTTTTGCTTCCACAAAAACAGTAACTTTTTTCCCATTGCTCAAGGCCTGCAGCAAGCTGGTGGTAAGCCGGGATTCATCAGCCACCCGATATAACGATATCTTTATTTTTTCCACCGCCGGATCATTTGCAGCTTGTTCAAGAAAACGCTCTACATAGTCAAAAGACATATATGGAAAATGTACCGACTGGTCTTCCGTTGAGATTACCTCGAAATAATCTGACGCTTTTTCAAGATTTTTGTGGGTAAGAGGTTTTAATGAAGGGGAATGAAGTTTAGGATTGTTGGTAGGATCTGGAAAAGAGAAAAAATCACTGAAATTATGATATCTGCCTCCGGGCATCATATCGATTTTTCCAAGCTTCAACAATTTTCTTATTTTATGCTGAATTCCTGCCGGCATAGAAGCATCATACAACAAGCGAGTGGGTTGGCCGTCTGTACGTTGGGCCAGGGATTCATATATTTTTTCTGCCAGAATTCCGTCAAATTCATCCTCTATGTAAAGCTCGGCATCCCTGGATAATTTAATTTCATACACCCCGGTTATCTTTTTTCCGGGAAACATTTCCGGGATCTCATTTCTTATTATTTCATCCAAAAAAGTGATCTCGTCTTTTTCAAAAGTAATAAACCTGCCTATGGCTGCAGAGGGTATATTAACAATTCCAAGAAATTTTTCATCCTTAAAACTAACAGCGAAATACAATTGATTGTTTTCCAGGAAGAGATCTGCATTTTCAGCAAACACAGCTATTCTGGGTTCCACTAATGCCTTAACATTTTTCCGGTAATAATCTGCTGCATATTTTTTTTGCTTAGCTGAAAAATGTTCGCAGTCTATTAATTGAATTCCATTTTCAGCAAGTTCAGGAATGATCTCTCCATAATAAATCTGCCCGAATTTATGTTGCTGCAATTTGATGCTTTCCAGGATCTCTTTGGTAATCTTATTGGGACGGAGGGCAAGTTTTTTCCGAATGCTTTTTTCAACCCGTTTAAGTTGCCGAAGCTGTGATATCCTTACGCGAAAATATTCATCCAGGTTTGATGAAAAAATGGCGAGGAATTTAATTCTTTCGTATAAAGGATTTTTCTTGTCCTCAGCTTCTTGTAAAACCCTTTCATTAAAACTTAACCAATTAAGGTCACGATGTCTAAAACGGGTTTCATTGGTTGCCAGCATAGTGTATTTTATTTACCAAAAATACTCACTTGCCAAAGGAAGAAAATTAATATTCTGTTAAATAAAACAATTTAATTTGCGACAATATTATCAAGAGTTGCCCTTATCAATTGATCTACCGTTTTTTTCGAATCGGTGGAGAATTCTCCTGTGGCCCGGTTGGCAACAATGGCATTCAAAGAAATGGATCTATGCCCCAGTAATTTTGAAAGGCCATACATTCCGGCTGTTTCCATTTCTAAATTGGTGATCTTTTGTCCTTTATAATTAAAGGCGGCTATCTTGTCATTAAGGTCCGGATCCTGTAATTTAAGGCGTAAAACCCTTCCCTGGGGCCCGTAAAAACCACAATTTGTTAGGGTAACACCACTATGATACCCCTCCTTAAACCAGGATGCAAGTTGGTTATCTCCCGGAACTACATAGGGTATCCCTTTGTTTGGGTTGTAATCAAGTCCTTCTACCAGGGCCTGTGAAAATCCCATATCAATCACATCTCCAACCTCATAAAAATGCAGCATAGAATCAAATCCTATACCCGCAAGCGAGACCAGGAATGAATCAACAGGAATTTCAGGCTGAATAGCGCCTGAAGTTCCAATTCTTATAATATCCAGGGAGGTGAGGTTTTCTTTTACACTGCGGGTCTTAAAATCAATATTTGCAAGGGCGTCCAGTTCATTATAAACAATGTCAATATTATCTGTTCCTATTCCGGTTGATACTACAGAAATTCTTTTACCCTTATAAGTACCGGTTTGGGTATGAAACTCCCTTTTCTGGATCTTGAATTCTACTTTATCAAAATATTTTGTCACTGCCTGAACCCGGTCCTGGTCACCTACTGTAATAACTGTGGTTGCCAAATGTTCGGGTAGGAGGTTTAAATGATATACGCTTCCATCTGAATTCTGTATAAATTCTGAGGCTTTTAAGGTCATATTATAATTTTAAAATTTTGTGGGAATCTGAATCGTAAAGAAAATCATACTTTTTTACCCCCCCCAAAACACTCATCATTCTTCATTTCACGATAGAAATTGCGGGTGCCGTTTAAAGCTTCCACACCTTCAGGGGTTAAAACCACTCTGTCATTTTCCATTTTGTAGAACATAGCCAGATTATTGATCATCCGGGTAATTTGCATATCTCCGAACCCAAAATAACCCTGGTATTCCAAAACATATCCCACCAAATGGTTGATGCTGGTAATCGTATTGTTCTCTATTAGTTTGAGTACATTTTTTTCTAAGGAGTTCAATCCCGTAGCAACATTGGGAAAACGTTCCAAATGGGCCCTAATACAACTGGAGAGGTATTCAAAATTGGTTTCCCTCGTGATGAGCCCTTTTAATTTTTGCGGATTATCACCATTGTATAACTGCCACATCAAAGCTGCCGTCTCAAGATCATCAATGTTCAACGGTATGCGTTGATCATAATGGTTTTTTAGATGCTTAAGAGAGAGTTGAGAAAGTGGGAAAAATTCTTTCTCGTCCTGTAGTTTTTTACTGCAAACCAGATAAACCGGAGCCGTTTTTTCATGATCTTGTAAATGACTTATAACGGCAAGCATATTAACATGAGAAAACAGGTCAAACTCAAACCACAATACAATTTCATCATATCCATTGGCGGCGGTTAACTTGTTTAATTCACTTATAAATTTGTCCTCATAATACTCCGGGGAAATATCATAAGTCTTTTTTAGAAAATTTTTACGTAACTCGTAAAAATTTTTATTATCGATAGAAGCTGTGGTGGGTCCTTCACAAAGCAATTCCCTCCAAATAATAATTTCTCCAGGCAACTCCAGTTCGAGGATACTTTTGGCAATACCATCTCCATTAATAATATGTAACTGTTGCGGCATAATTTTATTTTTATGGGGTAGGTTGCATAGTTATCCACCCACCCGTTTTACCCTGTAACCATCATCCTTTAAGAGCTGCATTACTTTTTCCCTAACATCGCCCTGAATTATAATTTCTCCATCCTTCACCGAACCGCCTACGCCACATTTCTTTTTTAACTGTTTCCCCAGGGAAATAAGATCCTCTTCCTTACCTTCAAATCCTTTTATAATAGTGGCAATTTTACCACCTCTTCCTTTAGCGCTAAAATGCGCTTCAAGGTGTTGATCTTTTGGAAGAGGAGTACTTTCTTGTTCTCCCTCATTACCGGGATCAAAGTTGTTATTGGTAGAAAACACAAAACCTCCCAGATCTTCCAGGCCCAGTTTCTTTTTAGCCATACTTATTTTTTAATAAGTCCTATTTCAATAAGTCTTTGGTGTAAAAAATCTCCGGCAGTGATGTCCTCATAATGTTTTGGGTTGTTCTCATCAATACATTCCTCCAGGCAGTTCAAAGGCATTTCACTGCGTGGATGCATGAAGAAAGGAATGGAATAACGCGGATTTCCCCATTCTTCCTTAGGAGGATTCACAACTTTATGAATGGTAGACCGCAATTTATTATTGGTAAGCCTTTCAAGCATATCACCTACATTTATAACCAGTTCATCTTCCTGCGGAATGGCATCTATCCACTCCCCATCTTTTCTAAGAACCTGTAAGCCACCTGTAGAAGCACCCATTAATAAGGTAATTAAATTGATATCTCCATGAGCGCCGGCCCGCTCGGCTCCTTTAGGTTCTTCTGTAATAGGAGGATAGTGAATAGGGCGTAAAATACTGTTACCATTACTGGCCCATTTATCAAAGTAAAATTCATCCAGTCCTATATATATAGCTAAAGCCCTTAATACGTAAATACCCGTTTTTTCAAGCATTCTGTAGGCTTCCATTCCTGTGTGATTAAAATCCTTTAATTCACTTACCTGTACATTTTCAGGATATTGTTCGGTTAAATTGGCATCAGATGAAGGTTCCTGTCCAAAATGCCAGAATTCCTTTAGATCACCTTCTTTTTTACCCTTTGCGTGCTCTTTCCCAAAGGAAATATAACCACGCTGCCCGCCAAGGCCTTCTATTTCATATCTCTTTTTTACTTCTACAGGAAGTTCAAAAAATGCCTTTACTTCCTTATAAAGTTCGTCCACAAGATTGTCACTTAAAAAATGATTTTTCAGGGAAACAAATCCTATTTCTTCATAGGCTTTTCCAATCTGGTCTACAAATTTCTGTTTTCTCTTCGGGTCTTCGCTAAGAAAAT
>CAXAZV010000022.1:0-19549 GCA_963973375.1 uncultured Antarcticibacterium sp. | reverse complement strand
AGCTGGTTGTGTGGGACTTGCCGGTGCAAATATACAATCTTTGATACATTTCACAAGGCTTTTTTAAATTGAATTAATTATTTTAGCCCTTAGTAAATTCCCATATTTCAATGAAGAAAGTTAACCTCCTGTCACTGTTTATTTTAAATCTTATTTTTTTTTCCTGCGGAAGTAATTCCGGAAATAAAACCAGTGATTTTTCTCTGAATTTCACTGCTTCCAAAACCGAATTTCAACTTGGAGAAACGGTTGAAGTAGCAATAAAAAATCTAAAAAACCGCCAGATCGATTCAGTTAGGTTCTTCCTGAATGAAAATAATCTTGGAACCGGAACTTCGGGAAATCTGCTGAAATTTCAGCTGAAGGATGAGAAGTTGGGTAACCAGGTGATAAAGGCCATGGTTTTTTCCGAAGGAGAAAAAGACACCCTGCAATTACCGGTTAAGATTTACAATGATACTCCGCCCACGGTTTATACATATAAGATTATAAATACCTATCCTCATGACCGCACGGCTTATACCCAGGGACTGGAATTTTATAGAGATACCTTATATGAAAGCACTGGGCAATATGGAAAATCTTCCCTTAGAAAAACAAATTTTGAAACCGGCGAAGTTTTATTAAAAGTGGAGCTGGCCGATAAATATTTTGGAGAAGGGCTTTCCATCCTAAATGACAAGATCTACCAGCTTACCTGGAATGAAGGGGAAGGGTTAATTTACAATTTATCAACTTTAGAGAGGGAGGGCAGCTTTAAATTTAACCAGAGCAAAGAAGGTTGGGGCCTGTGTAATAACGGTAACCGGTTTTATAAGAGTGATGGAACAGAAAAGATCTGGATCCTTAACGGCACTACCCTGGCCGAAGAAACCTATATCCAGCCCACTACTCATAGATCCATATCAACCCAGTTGAACGAGTTGGAATGGGTTGAAGGTAAGATCTATGCGAACACCTATCAAAAAGACGGGGTTGCAATTATTAATCCTGAAAATGGTGCAATTGAAGGCCTAATTAATTTTCAAGGCTTACGGGATCAGGTTACCCAACATGATTATCTGGATGTCCTCAATGGAATTGCGTACAATCCCGCTACTAAAAAATTATACGTCACAGGAAAGAACTGGGATAAACTCTTTGAAGTTGAAATAATTAAAAAATGAGCGATACCCCTGAAATATTTGAACAATACCTCACTGTAAAAGAATCTGATCTTGACGAGCTGGAGCATGTAAATAATGTGCGCTATGTACAATGGATGGAAGATGTTGCCAAAGCTCATTGGGAAGAGCGGGCAGCAAAGGAATACCGCGATAAATATTTATGGATGGTTGTTAGGCATGAGATAGATTATAAGGGGCAGGCATTTAAAGGCGATGAACTTTTGCTTCAAACCTTTGTAGGAGAACATACCCATGTGACCTCTCAACGTTTTGTGAACATTCGCAATAAGGCTAACAATAAGATTCTTATTGCTGCCAAATCCACATGGTGTCTTATAGATCAGGAAACAAAAAAACCCGCGAAGATCTCAGAGGAGATGTTCCGGGATTTTTATGTTTAAAAAAGGGTTTTATTAAAGGTCTTTTGCTACTTTTCTTACTGCCTCAATAGTGGCGTCAAGATCTTCATAAGTTAAAGCTTCAGTTATAAACCAGGTTTCAAAGGCACTTGGCGCAATGTAGATCCCGTTATCCAGCATCCCGTGAAAGAACTTTTTAAAGGTGTGATTATTTCCATGGGCAGCCGTTTCAAAATTGCTTACTTCACCTTCACAAAAATGCACAGAGATCATAGATCCCAATCTATTAATTGTGTGCGGAATATTAAAAGAGTTCAAAGCCTCCTCTATTCCGTTATGCAAATAAGCTGTTTTCTCATCTATACTTTTAAAGATTTCCCGGTTTTGGTCAAGTTCGGTTAGCATGGCCAGCCCGGCAGCCATTGCCAGGGGATTTCCGCTTAAAGTACCAGCCTGGTATACAGGGCCAATTGGCGCCAGCATATCCATGATCTCTGCCCGGGCAGCAAAAGCTCCCACAGGTAGACCTCCCCCTATAACTTTTCCAAAGGTGACAATATCTGCATTTACACCGAATCTTTCCTGAACCCCGCCCGGTGCAAGCCGGAAGCCCGTCATTACCTCATCAAATATCAATAGAATTTCATTTTCATCACATAACCTGCGCAACCCAGATAAGAAACCGTCCCGTGGAGGAATACATCCCATGTTTCCTGCAACAGGTTCCAGTATGATACAGGCAATCTCCCCTGTATTGGCCTCTACAAGTTTGCGTACACTGTCCAGGTCATTGAATATGGCCAGTAAGGTATCTTTGGCTGTTCCCTGGGTTACCCCTGGGCTGTTAGGTGTGCCAAAGGTAACGGCGCCACTGCCGGCCTGGATCAAAAAAGAATCGCTATGACCGTGATAACAACCTGCAAATTTTATGATCTTCTCCCGTTTCGTGAACCCGCGGGCCAGCCTTACGGCACTCATACAGGCTTCAGTGCCTGAATTCACCATTCTTATTTTATCTATGTTAGGAACCATTTTCACAGCCAGTTCCGCGATCATAGTTTCGATCTTGGTAGGTGTACCAAAGGATGTTCCTAATTTAGCTTTTTCAATTACGGCATCTACAACAGGTTTATGGGCGTGCCCAAGGATCATTGGCCCCCAGGAATTAATGTAATCTATATACTTGTTCCCATCTACATCATATAAATAAGCGCCTTCAGCGCGTTCAATAAAAATGGGATCGCCGCCAACTGCATTAAACGCCCTTACCGGGGAGTTTACGCCCCCGGGAATTACTTTTTGAGCTTCAGCGAAAAGCTCACTACTTCTTTTATAAGTCATTATTATTTGATCTTTACTTTACTACCAGTTCCTGTCCTATGGAAATTGTGGTATCTCTTAAATTATTGTTTTTCTGAATATCCTCTACGGTAGTGTTATACCGGCGTGCGATGGAATATAAAGTATCTCCCTGTTGTACACGATGTACACGCCCATCCCGCTCTGCTACAGGCGACCTTAGAGTTCCTTTTATTCCCAACACTTCTTCATCGAATTTATACAGCTCGTAGCGCTCAATAATATCGATAAGCTTTTTAGGGTAAAGCCTGTCTGTAGCATAACCTGCACTTCTAAGGCCATTTGCCCAACCTTCATAATCGTCAATTTTGAGATCAAAAAGCCCGGCATAGCGTTTCCTTTCTGATAGGAATAGTGAATGGTCACGGTAGGAATATTTAGGGTCATTATACTTTCTAAAGCATTCCTGAGAACTGTCATCATCATGATAAACCTTATCCCCATTCCAATCATGGCATTTTATCCCGAAATGATTATTGGCTCTAAGGCTAAGATCTCCCCTGCCGGCGCCAGATTCCAGAATACCCTGAGCCAGGGTTATACTGGCAGGAATTTTATACAGTCGCATTTCTTCCTGGGCTATATTCGCAAAGTCTGAGATATAATCTTCAACTACATAAGCATAACTCTTAACGGGAAGGGAAGGCCTTTCGGTGGTCTTTATAACCCGCTCTGTGCTTTCATTCCTCCGGCTTTCAGAAGAAACTGTTTTCTTTTTACTTCCGCAGGAGGAAATAAAGGTCCCTGCTAAAATAAGTATGATGAGGTGTTTAATTTTCATTAAAAAATATCAATTTGGGGAAGGCCTTTTTTCACTAACAACTTGTTCATTCCTGCATTTCCCTGTAATCCTCCCGTATGAATGGCTAAAATACGAGAATTTTGAGGAAATGTGGAGCTTTGAATTAGATCAAAAATACCAAAAAACATCTTCCCGGTATAAACGGGATCCAGGGGAATATGGTATTTTTTCTGAAAATCATTTATAAAATTAATAAGCGCAGAATTAATTTTGCCATAACCCCCAAAATGATATTCCTGTTGAATGCTCCAGTTAGTCTTAGAAGTATATTTCAGGATCTCATTTTTAAGAAAATCTCCCTTCAAAGCGGGGAAACCAATAACCTTTTGATTGGGCATGGAGGCATTAATAATTCCTGCAATGGTGCCGCCGGTACCCACGGCACAACAAATAAAATTAAAACCGGCGTCGTTCTCATTCAGGATCTCCTCGCAGCCGTTAATTGCAAGGGAATTTGTACCACCCTCGGGTAGCAGGTAAAAGTCTCCGAATTCCTTAAGAAGACCTTCAATAAACAAGGGATTATCTTTTTCCCTGTATTCATCACGAGAAATGAATTTAAGTTCCATTTCCTTGGATGCCGCATATTGAAGCGTAGGATTTTGCGAAAATGTTTTAGAAAGATCCTTTGCCAGTTCCTCTCCCCTAATAATTCCAATCGTCTTAAAGCCAAAAATTTTACCCGCGGCAGCCACAGCTGCAATATGATTGGAAAATGCACCTCCAAAGGTAAGCAGGGTGTCCTTGTTTTGACCACGTGCCGCCAGAAGATTGAATTTAAGTTTCCTGAATTTATTACCCGAGACCTCAGGGTGTAGTAGATCTTCCCGTTTTACATACAGAGAAATATTGGAAGCATCAAAGGTTTTGACCAGTTGTAGGGGTGAAGTAGTTAATGCCGGATCCAATAATTTGTTTATCATTCAAATATTCTTTGTCAATGCACTGCTAAGCGATCAGGTAGTTCCAAACAGATATTTTGTAAAGCTCCAGAATTTTCGCTGGGAACAATAATCCATATTAAACTCATTGCGATATGCCTCCCTTTCAAATGAAATATTATAATAAGCTTTATATGCGTTTCTATATAGCAAATAGCGAATTAGAAATTCTCCGGTATACCATAAATAGAAAGGAATTACCAGCATTTCCTGCTGCTGTTTTAAATGAATGCGTTCGTGATTGAGAAAAACGGTATCTTTTATCATTCCCTTGTCCCGAATAACCACGAACGGCCACAAGCTCACTCCTTTAAATCCTTTGGCTAAAAAAAATTTGTTTACTACCACGATCATAGCCGCAAGCTAAGAATTTGTATTTTTGCAGAATGGAATTCTTTAAAAAAAATCCACCTCCCGAAGAAGGCGATTATTACCTAACTCCTGAAGGTTATAGGTGTTTTACTGAACAGTACCATCTTAAAAGAGGTTATTGCTGTAAGAGCGGCTGCAGGCACTGCCCATATGGATACGACAAAAAAACTGATTCCTTTAAATAAGGGGGTTTCCCTCTTATTATTGTTTAAGCAATTTAAAGTTATTCCCAAGTTCAGGTTTTACTTCAAGGCCATTGACGTCCAGCGGTATTAAAAATTGTTCTCCAACTTTAAAGGCAGGCATTTCATCCTGCAAACCTTCCAGTGTAATAGCGCTTCCTATTTCATTCCAGGTAAAAGTACCTTCTGTCTTTATTACCTCAAAAGTATCTACCTCAGTTTCCAGGAAAATTCGCGTTAAATTAAAGCTGTTATCGGCATTCAGGGTTATATAGGTTTCCACTGCACGGCAATCTTCGCAGGAAAGCACTCCGGTATAAGTCCCGGCCCAATCAAGGGAATTACGGGAATTATGCCCATCTGCCAATGGACTATATTCCATAGGAAGGTCTTTAGCAGTTGTTTTATTTCCGGAAGCTTTTTGACACGAGGTAAAGAGAAGAAGGGAGAAGATGCTGAGTAAAAGATATTTCATATAAAGTATATTATTTTAAATTAATTAAACCTGATAACTACTCATTTCCCAAACAGGGTAAAATTGGAAAATCTGTATTCATTTTAATAAAGAGTATTAATTTTGTGGTACTTTGAACACCAACCTTACAAATTAAGTTTAAATGAATTTTCACGATCAAATACTACAAGGCATACCTGCTGAATTGCCTTCCCCATACAAATATGATACCACGGTAAATCACGCTCCCCGCCGTAAAAAAATACTCAGTGAAAAAGAAAAAAACCTTGCGCTAAGAAATGCCCTGAGGTATTTTAAACCTAACCACCATAAAGCTTTACTCAAGGAATTTCGCCATGAACTTGAAACCTATGGCCGCATCTATATGTACCGGTTTATGCCAAACTATGAGATGTATGCCCGGGCAGTTGACCAGTATCCCGGAAAGTGCCTTCAGGCCAGGGCTATTATGCTTATGATCCAGAATAACCTGGACCCAAAAGTTGCCCAGCATCCTCATGAACTTATTACCTACGGGGGAAACGGAGCAGTGTTCCAGAATTGGGCGCAGTATTTACTGGTAATGAAATACCTCGCCGAAATGGAGGAGGATCAAACGCTTGTGGTTTATTCAGGACATCCTATGGGCCTTTTCCCTTCCCACACCAATGCGCCCAGGGTGGTGGTCACCAACGGGATGATGATCCCAAATTACTCAAAACCGGATGACTGGGAAAAATTCAATGCTCTTGGGGTAACCCAATACGGGCAAATGACGGCAGGAAGTTATATGTACATAGGCCCGCAGGGAATAGTTCATGGAACAACCATTACTGTGCTTAATGCGCTTCGGAAAATTGATAAAAAACAGGGAGACGGGGCGCTTTTCGTTACCTCCGGCCTTGGAGGCATGAGTGGGGCACAACCAAAAGCCGGGAATATTGCAGGCTGTATTACGGTATGTGCAGAGGTTAATCCTAAAGCCGTAAAAACACGTCACTCCCAGGGGTGGGTAGATGAGGTGGTAACCAACCTGAAGGACCTTACCAAACGGGTAAGTGAAGCTATAAATAATAAGGAAGTGGTCTCTATCGCTTACCAGGGGAACATTGTAGATGTATGGGAAGAATTTGACAGGGAAGGAATTCACATAGACCTGGGAAGCGATCAAACATCACTGCACAATCCCTGGGCAGGAGGCTACTATCCTGTTGGAATGGGGTTGGAGGAAGCCAATGAATTGATGGCAGAAGATCCGGAAAAATTTAAGGCAAAAGTTCAGGAAAGTCTAAGGAGACAAGCCGAAGCTATAAATAGACATTCAAAGAAGGGTACTTATTTCTTTGACTACGGAAATGCTTTTTTACTGGAAGCCGCACGTGCCGGAGCAAAGATATATAAGAATGAGGAGGGGGATTTTATAAGTGCGCCTGCCGAAACTGAGGAAGAGGCAGCCTGGGCTTACCCATCATACGTACAGGATATTATGGGACCCATGTGTTTTGATTATGGTTTTGGCCCTTTCAGGTGGGTATGTGCCTCGGGAGAGGATTCAGATCTTGATAAGAGTGATGCCATTGCAACGAGCGTACTGGAAAAACTTCAGGAGGATGCCCCTGTGGAAATTCAGTCTCAACTCCAGGATAACATTCACTGGATCAAGAGTGCAAAAGAGAACAGGCTTGTAGTAGGGTCTAAAGCCCGCATCCTGTATGCAGATGCCGTGGGAAGGATCCAGATTGCACAGGCCTTTAATGATGCAGTGGCAACGGGAGAACTGGGCCCGGTTATTTTGGGGAGGGATCATCACGACGTTTCAGGAACAGATTCACCTTACCGGGAAACCTCCAATATTTATGATGGATCCAGTTTCACGGCTGATATGGCTATCCAGAATGTAATAGGTGATTCCTTTAGAGGAGCCACCTGGGTGAGCATTCATAATGGTGGCGGCGTAGGCTGGGGAGAGGTTATAAACGGCGGGTTCGGTATGGTTCTTGATGGTTCTAGAGAGTCTGAAATGAGGTTACGCTCCATGTTATTCTGGGATGTAAATAATGGTTTGGCAAGACGTTCCTGGGCTCGGAACAAAGAAGCAGTATTTTCGATAAACAGGGCAATGGAACTTGAACCAAAACTTAAAGTTACTATACCTAATTTAGTAGATGATTCCTTATTTTTAGAGTAAACCACAAACCTAAAAACTTATTTTATGAAAATTATTAAAATTACCACAGTACTAGTGCTTCTGGTAGGCTTCATGACCTCCTGCAGCTCTGTAAGAGTAGCATCAGATTATGACCAGACTGCTAATTTTTCAAAATACAAAACTTTTGCATTCTTCAAACCGGGAATTGATAAAGCTGAAATATCAGATCTGGATAAAAGAAGGATTCTAAGGGCAATTGAGAATGAAATGATCTCCAAAGGTTTTACCAAATCTGAAGAGCCGGATCTTTTAGTAAGTATCTTCACCAAAACAAAAGAGAACATTAATATTTACCAGAATAATATGTTTGGTTACTATGGTTGGGGATGGAACCCATGGTATTGGGGAGCAGGCCATAATACGGTGAACACCACCAGTGAAGGAACCCTTTACCTTGACCTTATTGATGCTGAAAACAAGCAACTGGTTTGGCAGGGAATGGGAACAGCCGCCCTTGCCAGAGAAGTGGATAAGAAGCAGGAACGCATTGATGAGATCGTGAATAAGATACTGGAGAAATATCCTCCGGGAGCTAACAAATAATATTTTATAAAGCCTCCCTCTTCCGGGAGGCTTTTTTAATTAAGCATTTTTTGCCCTTTGCAAAAATCAGTTGTGATTTAGTATCTTTATAATCCGGTTAACACTGCAATCTTATGTTGGAAAATATAGAATCAAATACCATTTTAGATAGGTTACCTGCCCATTTAAGGCAGTTTATAAAGCCTCAGGACTATGAGGAATACAACGCTATAAATCAGGCAGTATGGAGATATGTAATGCGCAAAAATGTGGATTACCTAAGTAAAGTTGCACACCACTCCTATCTTGACGGACTTAAACAAACCGGAATATCTATAGACAGTATCCCAAACATGTATGGAATGAACCGTATTTTGAAGGAAATTGGTTGGGCAGCGGTTGCGGTAGACGGTTTTATTCCACCGGCAGCTTTTATGGAATTTCAGGCTTATAACGTACTGGTAATTGCGAGTGACATTAGGCAACTTGACCATATTGAATACACCCCCGCCCCGGATATTATACACGAGGGTGCAGGACATGCGCCAATTATTGCTAATCCTGAGTATGCCGAATACCTGCGCAGGTTCGGTGAAATAGGCTGCAAAGCGATCTCCAGCGCAAGGGATTATGAAATGTATGAGACAATAAGACATCTTTCTATTATTAAAGAAGCCGAGGATACTCCTGAAGAAGAGATAAAAACAGCTGAAGAAAAGGTGGACTTCCTTCAGAATAATATGGGGGTCCAAAGTGAAATGGCACAAATAAGGAACCTGCATTGGTGGACTGTTGAGTATGGATTAATTGGAACACCAGAGAATCCAAAGATTTATGGTGCCGGACTCTTATCATCCATTGGAGAAAGCGCATGGTGTATGACAGATAAGGTAAAGAAAATACCTTATACCCTTGAAGCTGCCCGCCAGGATTTTGATATTACCAAACCCCAGCCCCAATTATATGTAACTCCAGATTTTGCCCATCTAAATATGGTGCTGGAGGAATTTGCTAATTCCATGGCGCTGCGCACCGGAGGCCTTGAAGGAATAAATAAACTTATTGAATCAAAGAATATTGGCACGATAGAATTAAGCACGGGGATACAAATCTCAGGAGATTTTACGCGTGTAATTTCACATAAGGGCCAACCCATATATTTCCAAACCAGCGGCGAGACAGCTCTTTCATCCAGGGAGAAGGAACTGGTTGGTCACGGTGTAAACAATCACCCTAAAGGTTTTGGATCCCCGGTTGGGAAACTCAAGGGGATCAATCTTGCTATTGAAGACATGAGCCCCCGGGACTTGAGAGCCTATGATATTTATGAAGGGGAAAAGATAAGCTTTGAATTTGAAGGAGGTATTGTTGTTAAGGGTGAGATAATTACCGGTAGCAGAAATCTCCAGGGAAAGATTATTTTAATTAGCCTGAAGAATTGCATTGTTACTTATTTCGATGAAATATTATTTAGCCCGGAATGGGGAAATTACGATATGGCAATTGGTAAAGAAATAATCTCGGCATTTGCAGGCCCTGCAGATCCTTATTCCTTTAATCTTATTACCCATACCCCGTCCAGTACCACTATAAAAAGCAAAAGGACGCCGGAGAAGGAAGAATTGGAAGCATTGTATTTATCTGTAAGAAATATTAGAAACGGTGAGAATGCAAAATTTTCATTACAAGCAGCTTTTGATCTTCTCAAGAAATACCATTCGCGGGATTGGTTGCTGCCGGTAGAGATCTATGAACTGGTAGTAGGCCAGGAACCGGAATTTGCAGCAGAGATTAAAGAACATCTGGAAAAAATTAAACTTTCCCGTCCCAATGTAAGTCATTTAATAGACGGGGGAATTGAACTTGTAGACTCCCATCTTGTTGCCTGATATGTTCATATTAGATCTTTGAACTAGGTTTTTATAGTTTCCAGTGCCTCTGAACTTTTAATGGTATTGCCATTATATTCAAGGGTCCATCCCATGGAGTTAGTGAGGATATAGATCTTTTGGAGCTCACTTACCAATCTATTTTTAGCATTCGTTTTAATAGAGGACTTTTCGATCTTTTCAGTTATAGATTTTTTGATTCGCTCCTGGATCTTGTTATAATCCTTAGCTTCAAATTGATTTAAATAATCCTGGGTAACATCGTAATATTGAATATTGGGATTTATCGTGATCTCCTCTTCGGGGATGTAAGTAATAGTAACTGTTTTTGTCTCGGGATTAACTTCAGTTTGAAGTTTACTAAGATCGTAAGCCACGGTAACCTCTGCATTTACAATAATAAGGGCTTTTTTCCTGGCAGAAAGCACATCAAAATAAAACCGTTTTGAATCATTATAGGAATATACCTGGGCAAAATTCCCTTCGGTCACAACCAGTTTCCCAACATTCTTTATCTGCGTTTGAATAAGATTGGTACTTTCGGTTAATTGATCACGTTCATTATCTCTTGACTCAAAATATTTCCAGGCAAAAAAAGCTGCAATCAACAGCAGCAGGATTGGGATGATCTTCCTCATTTGAACAATTTTTGATAAAGATACAAATTCTTCGGGAGCGGGTTAACAGTGAAGTATTGTTAGGAAAGTATAAAAAATGCAAATAGACGGCCCCACCCGTCTATTTGCTTTTAAGTCTAAAATCTACCCCAACAAATTTTAGAAACTTCGCTTAAAAAGATTCAAAAGTCTCCTTTATTGTCTTTTAAAGCTTTTATAAATTTACACATATTTTCCAACCTTACAAATAAAAATTGTTAAAACAATATTTAAAGTTTTGTTAAGCTAAGGTTTTTGGTGTATAAATGGCAACAGCCAGAATCAAACATTGCATTAATAATATAATAATCGCCATTTTATTAGAAATGTCAAATTTACATTTCTAATAAACCAAACTCTTATTTCAACAGAATACTTAATACTTGATTAAAACATCGGCAGAGCCTAAGTTAAACGCAGAATGGACGATCCCCACCGTCCATTCTGCCAGTTTCAATCTTGTACCCCAACAAAGTTTGAAACTTTTTTATAAATGAGAAAGGCCGCTTGCAACAACCTATTCTTGTAAATGGAAAATTAACCGATTCACTATCAGATTGTTACCGTAAAAAATTAATTTGTTGCTATTTTTGCCCAGGGTTCTGTTAATTAAAACCTAAGCTTGATCAAATTTTATATGAGGAAATTGGGAAATCAATAATTTACTCTTTTTGTTAAGATCTTCTAAAAATGCTTGGTGAGCAAAGGAGTTTTTGTTGAAAGGGCGGTGAGACAGCCCTCTTTGAATTTGGTCTATATCCTTTAAAGTAATTTCGGTTTTTTCAGCACACCAGGCGGTAATAAATTTATTCCATATAAACTTGATAGCCGTCGCATTGGGGTGTATCATATCTTCTGCATAAAACCGGTAATCCCTTAACTCATCTATCATAATTTCATAGGAAGGGAAATATGCCCCGGCACCCTCCGGTCTATTTAAAACCTTGTGCAGGGCACTAATCAAATGAGCCTTACTTTGCTGGTTTTCCACTACTCCATCTTTCAAGTGACGTACCGGGGAAATAGTGAAAATGATTTGTGCGCGGCTATTGATTCTTTTTAAAGAGGAAATAAGTGAAAGAAGTGATCTTTCTATTTCCTCCACCGGAGTTAATTCTTTAATAAAATTGTTTTGAGGGAGTTTATGACAATTGGCAACTGCTTCATTTGACTCACAGGTCTTGTAAACCCATGAAGTACCCAATGTTAAAATTATATGGGTGGCTTGTTTTAAATATTCAAGACTTTGAATAGATTGCTTATTGAGCCTGTTTAAAAGCCTGTCTTTATCAGGATCACTTAAAACCGAATGTGCGACAAATGAATGCCAGCGTTCATTATGAAAGAAAATATCATTTTCAGCATAGGTAAAACCATTTTCAGCCCTTAGAATGAATTGTTCCAAAATAAGGGGATGATAAAGGATTCCAAATGGATTGCGGATATTTTGAAACTTATAATAATCAAGCTGTTCCCCAATATTTTCAACAAAACATGAACCCAATAAAAAGATCCGGGAGTTGTGATCTATTTTAGGATCCTGTAGTTTTACGGGTACGGGGGTTGAAAGTTTCATATTTTAAAAAAACCCTTAAAGTTCTTAGACCTTAAGGGTTTATTGGTTTTATTCCAGAATAGCACGGGCATTTGCAAGCGCCTCCTCAATCCCTGCGGGATTTTTACCGCCGGCTGTAGCAAAAAATGGCTGTCCGCCACCGCCGCCCAGGATAAATCTTCCAAGGTCTTTGACAACTTTCCCGGCATTAAGTCCTCTCTCTGCTACCAGTTCTTTTGAAATATAACAGGATAACAAGGCTTTTCCATCCTGCTCACTTGCAAGCAGCAAGAATAAGTTATTTGCATTCTCACCCAGTTGAAAAGCAAGATCCTTAATACCTCCTGCATCAAGGTCAACTTTTTTGGCAAGAAATTTTACCCCGTTTACAACTTCTAATTCGTTTTGTAATTCTGCTTTGAGATTTTTGGCCTTATCTCTCAACAATACTTCTACCTGCTTTTTAAGGGCGTTATTTTCTTCCTGAAGAGAATTAATAGCTTTTACCGGGTCTTTGGTATTCTTAAGTTCGGTTTTTATTTCCCTCATGAGTGCTTCCTGAGAAGAGAAATATTTTTGCACCGCTTCACCCGTAATTGCTTCAATTCTTCTTATACCCGCAGCCACAGCCCCTTCTGAAGTAATTTTGAAATGCCAGATTTCGCCGGTATTTTTTACGTGGGTACCGCCGCAAAGTTCCATGGATTCCCCAAACCTGATGGCTCTTACGGTTTCTCCATATTTTTCTCCAAAAAGTGCCATTGCCCCCTGGTCTACTGCTTCCTGGAATGCCAGGTCGCGCTTTTCATCAAGGGCTATTTGTTCTTTTATCTTTTCATTCACAAAATCTTCAACCTTACTTAATTCTTCGGAAGAAACTTTACTGAAGTGTGAAAAATCAAATCGTATATGGTCATGGTTTACCATAGAACCTTTTTGCTCTACGTGGGTTCCCAACACAAGTCGCAAGCCCTGGTGAAGCAAGTGCGTCGCTGAATGATTTGCCTGTGTTCTCAACCTTTTCCTTTGATCTACCACCGCCATAAAATTTGCGTTCACATCTTCGGGAAGGTTTTTAGCAAAATGAATAATAAGGTTATTTTCTTTTTTGGTATCGGTGATCTTAATATTTTCACCAGCCGGGGTAATTAAAATCCCTTTATCCCCTACCTGTCCCCCACCTTCCGGATAAAAAGGGGTATTATCAAAAACAAGCTGATATAACTCGCCGTCTTTCTTGCTGTCCACTTTCCTGTACCGGGTCAATTTTACTTCGGCTTCCAAAGTATCATACCCCACAAACGGAACTTCCTTCTCATTCCCAAGTATGTGCCAGTCGCCCGCGGTTACCACAGAGGCGGCACGGGAACGGTTCTTTTGTTGTTGCAATTCCTCATTGAACTCCTTTTCATCCAGGTCATAGCCGCGTTCCCTAAGGATAAGCGCCGTAAGGTCTATTGGAAAACCAAATGTGTCATAAAGTTCAAAAGCCTTTTTACCAGATACCGTTTTACCCTCTGTTTTTTCAATTATATTTTCAAGCAATATAAGCCCCTGGTCCAGGGTTCTTAAAAAAGATTGCTCTTCTTCCCTTATTACATTTTCAACAAGATTCTTCTGGGACTTCAATTCCGGGAAGGATTCTCCCATCTGTTTGCTCAGGGTATCCACCAATTTATATATAAAAGGCTCCTTTGTATCAAGAAAGGTAAAGCCATAACGTATAGCTCTTCTCAGGATCCTTCTTATCACATAACCTGCACCGGTATTGCCGGGGAGCTGCCCATCGGCAATTGAAAATGAAACCGCGCGAAGGTGATCTGCAATTACCCGTACCGCTATATCTGTTTTCTCGTCTTTGCCATATTCAGTTCCCGTAACTTTTTCAATACTTTGGATTATTGGAGTAAAAACATCGGTATCATAATTGGATTTTTTATCCTGAAGTACCATACACAGCCTTTCAAAACCCATCCCCGTATCTACATGTTGCGCGGGTAATTTTTCAAGGCTTCCATTTGCCTTTCGGTTAAACTCCATAAATACAAGGTTCCATACCTCAACCACCTGTGGATGATCTGCATTTACCAGGTTACGCCCGGGTATTTTTGCTTTCTCCTCTGCAGAACGTATATCTACGTGAATTTCAGAACATGGCCCGCAAGGACCCTGATCTCCCATTTCCCAGAAATTATCCTTTTTATTTCCGAAGATAATACGCTCTTCAGGAACTATTTTTTTCCAAAGCTCAAGGGCTTCATGATCCATTTCAAGATTATCATCTTCACTTCCCTCAAATACCGAAACATACAGGATATCCTTATCTATCCCGTATACCTGAGTCAACAATTCCCACGCCCACTCAATAGCCTCTTTCTTAAAATAATCTCCAAAGCTCCAGTTACCAAGCATTTCAAACATGGTATGGTGGTAAGTATCCATCCCCACTTCCTCCAGGTCATTATGCTTACCGCTTACCCTTAAACATTTTTGGGTATCTGTAATACGCGGATATTTGGGCACTGTATTTCCTAAAAAATATTCCTTGAACTGGTTCATTCCCGCATTGGTGAACATTAAGGTAGGATCATCCTTAATAACCATAGGGGCAGATGGAACAATAGTATGTGATTTCGACTTAAAAAAATCGAGGTATGTAGAGCGTATCTCCTTAGATTTCATAATGCCTTTTAAGGTCTAATAATTATTAAATTATGCCGGTGAGAAAACAATTTTTATATTTGTTCGTTTCTCATTAGCTCTTGCAAGATTTTTGCTATAGTTAATACCCGCAAAAATAGCATATTTTTAATTTATGTCGAAGGTTAAATATTATTACGACAGTGAAACGCTTTCCTATCAAAAAATTGAACGCAAAAAGGGCCGAAGGTTAGGAATTGCCTTTTTGAGCCTGGTAGCAATATTCCTGGCGGCCTTTGTTTTACTGGTAGTCTATCTAAATTTACCTCAAATACAAACTCCTAAAGAAAAAGCCTTAAAACGGGAACTTAATAACATGCAACTGCAGTATGGAATGCTTAACCGCAAAATGGACCAGATCCAGGATGTGCTGGGCAATATTGAGGACCGCGATAATAACATATACAGGCTTTATTTTGAATCTAATCCCATTCCAGAGGAACAGCGCCGGGCTGGTTTTGGAGGGGTAAACCGCTACAGGAACCTTGAAGGTTATGATAACTCAAAACTTATCATGGAAACCACCCAGCGTATGGATATTCTTACCAAACAAATAGTGGTACAATCCAAGTCACTGGATGAGATCGCAGAGCTGGCCAAGGAAAAGGAACAATTGCTATCTGCCATTCCCGCAATACAGCCGGTGCGTAATGAAAACCTTAAGAGGATAGCCTCAGGGTTTGGATGGAGAAATGACCCTTTTACCAAAGTGAAGAAATTCCATTATGGAATGGATTTTACAGCTCCCCGCGGTACGCCGGTTTATGCCACCGGAGATGGGCGTGTTGAACGGGCAGATAATAGGGCAACTGGTTACGGAAACCACATAAGGCTGAATCACGGTTATGGCTACACAAGCCTTTATGCACATTTATACAAATACAATGTACGCGTTGGCCAGAAGGTAAAGCGCGGGGATCTTATAGCTTATGTTGGAAGTACCGGCCGCTCTGAAGCGCCCCACCTTCACTATGAGATCTATAAGGACGGAGAAAGAATTAACCCTATCAATTTCTACTACGGGAATCTTTCTCCAGAAGAATTTGACCAGGTATTGCAACAGGCACAACAGGAAAACCAATCTCTGGATTAATGCATATAAACCTCCCTGAAAAACGATATTATGCCATTGGCGAAGTTGCTGAGGCTTTTGGCGTAAACACTTCACTCATTAGATTCTGGGAAAAGGAATTTGAAGCCTTAAAACCAAAAAAGAATGCCAAGGGAAACCGATTGTTTACACCCCAGGATATCAAAAACCTGGAATTGATCTATCACCTGGTGAAAGAGCGTGGGTTTACGCTGGAGGGCGCAAAAACGCATTTAAAAGAGGAAAAGAAAAAAACTCTTCATAACTTTGAAATAATAAGAAAACTACAAGGCGTCAAAGCCGAACTAACTAACCTGAAAAATAATCTTTAAAATGAAAAAGTGGCTAATCCCTGTAATTGTAATAGTAGTTCTTGGAATTATTGTTTATAGTTTAACCGTTGGCTTTAACAACACCGCTATTGAGAAACAGGAAGATGCACGTTTGGCCTGGGCCAATGTGGAAAGCTCCTACCAGCGAAGGAATGACCTTATTACAAACCTGGTAAAAACAGTACAGGGAGCTGCAGATTTTGAAAGAGGTACGCTTACAGATGTTATTGAAGCAAGATCAAGAGCTACTCAGGTTACCGTAGATCCTTCGAACATCACTCCGGAACAATTAGCACAATTCCAGCAGGCACAAAGCGGGGTAACCTCAGCTCTATCAAGATTACTTGTTACCGTAGAGCGCTATCCTGATATAAAGGCAAATCAAAATTTCCTGCAATTACAATCACAACTGGAAGGTACAGAGAACAGGATCAATGTTGCCCGTGACAGGTACAACGCCTCTGTGAGGGAATACAATACCTATATACGTAAATTCCCAAATACCTTGTTCGCCGGAATGTTTGGATTTGATCAAATGGCACGTTACGAAGCCGATGCGGGATCTGAAAATGCTCCCGATGTAGATTTTAATTTCTAAGTAACCTTTTCCATGAGTAAAGTAGAAGATTTCCTTTCAGCCCAGGACGAAAAAGAAGTAATTGAGGCAATAAGAACGGCCGAAAGTGAAACCTCTGGCGAGATAAGGGTTCATATTGAAAAATCTCATGGAGTTAAAGATATTTTTGAGCGGTCTATGGAGGTTTTCCATTTGCTTAAAATGGACAATACCAAACTTTCAAACGGGGTGTTGATCTATGTGGCGGTGGAAGACAGGGATTTTGTGATCTATGGCGATAAAGGTATTAATGATGTAGTACCCCAGGATTTTTGGGAAAGCACCAAAGATATAATAGTGGCACGGTTTAAAGAAGCCAAGTATAAACAGGGACTTATTGAAGGGATCTTAAAAGCCGGAGAGCAGTTAAAAGCCCATTTCCCCTGGAGTGAAAATATTAATGAGCTCCCCAATACCATATCAAGAGGAAATGCGACAAAGGAATAAATTACTCTTATTCACCTTATTTTTTATTATTGCCTGTTCCCTGCCGGGCTTTGCCCAACGGGAAATTCCACCAAGGCCTTCCAACCAGACCAGCGTTTATGATGAGGCAGATGTGCTTACGGCTTCTGAAGAGCAAATGCTCGAACAAAAGCTTATCAACTATGCTGATACCACTTCTACGCAAATTGTAATTGTCACAATAAAATCCCTGGAAGGGGAATATGAGGGAATGTATGCTGCCGAATGGGCGCACGCATGGGGAATTGGTCAGGCAAAGGAGGATAATGGCTTGCTCATACTTCTTTCAGAAGGAGATAGAAAAATATGGATCACTACGGGCTATGGCCTGGAGGAATACCTTACCGATGCTACAACCAAAGACATAATTGAAAATATTATTTTACCTGAGTTTCGGAATAACAGTTATTATGGAGGCCTTGACAAAGGAACCTCGGCTATTTTTCAAGTGCTTAATGGTTCATTTCAGGGTTCTCGACCCAAATCATCTGGCGGAAGCGGCATACCCATACATTTAATAATCTTAGGAATCTTTTTCCTCATCTTCCTGATCTCTTTAAGCAATAAGAACAAAGGTAAAGGTGGTCCCGGAAGCCGGAGAGGCATGGGCGGTTCACTGCTGGACGTTATTATCCTGAGCAGCCTTGGCCGCGGCGGATTTGGCGGCGGTGGCGGTTTAAGCGGTGGCGGTGGCTTTAGCGGAGGCGGCGGATTTGGTGGCGGCTTTGGCGGTGGAGGATTTGGTGGCGGTGGCGCCGGAGGAAGCTGGTAGATTAATTGTGAGTAGTGAGTTGTGAGTCGTCTTTAGACAGTAGACGCTGGATTCTAGACTGTAGACTCTAGACTGTAGACTGTAGACTGTAGTAAAAATTCTGGATTCTAGATGTAAAACTCAATTTTAGACCCAAAGAGCGATTCCAGCTTGGCCTTGTTCCACTTTAATTTCTTTCCTCCTTAACTCTTTAACTCCATTTAATCATACCATCCCATCATCATTTTATCCTCTTTCACTCCATTTTATCACACCATCACAAGATCATATCATCATATCATCACTTTTTTCCCTCTTTAACTCTTTAACTTTTTAACTCTTTTCACTTCCAATTTCCTCTTTAACTCTTTAACTCTTTACCTGTTTCCACTTTCCACTTTCCTCTGTCCACTTTCCTCTGTCCACTTTCCACTCTCCACTTTCCTCTTTTCACTTTCCTCTGTCCACTGTCCACTCTCCACTCTCCACTTTCCTCATCAATCCTACATTCTCATCATCCTCATTCCCCCTCTGCCTGCATTGGGATCTTTTCCTCCAAACTTGCTTATTTTGTAAGTAAAGCTTAGCATAGCATAACGTCTTAAAATAAGATTTTGCGTATCCTGAATAAAATCATCTCCAACGATTCTCTGGGTGGACACGTTTTCATTAAGCATGTCATACACTTTGAATTTAAGGGTAGCATTATCTTTCAGGAATTTATAGCCAAGACTCACGTTCCATAAGAAAGCGGTGTTATCAAATCCCGGAGAAACATTTCCGAAGTAATTATAAGATATATCGTTCCCCAAAACTACATTTTTCGGCCAGAAGGTGGTTGCCTCAAGGGAGATACTGTGGTTGGTGAAATTCTCATTCCTGTTGGAATTGATATCATACTGGGTTTCAGTAAAGGTTAACTGGTAGCCGGGATTAAAGGAAAAATAATCCTCTATGGCCCAGGTAAAACTGGCCGATGGTCTTAAGGTATATCTTTCGGCTTTGTACTGCACCCCGTTGGTGAAACCAATATTTCTGTCATAATTCCCGTTCAATCCCATGCGGTAACTCAATTCCCTCTTTTCTTTTTTAAATTGAGTAATACCTGCCTGACCGTTTGCGATTGCTG
>CAXAZV010000021.1:0-19966 GCA_963973375.1 uncultured Antarcticibacterium sp. | reverse complement strand
TTGTTCCTGCCCCATCTGCATGCATGATGAGACAATAATCCTCATCACCGGTAAGATAATCTGGCACTATCTTGCAAAAGGCCTGGGGAAACAAACCTTTATCTACATTTTTGATCGCATTATGCACATCTTCTTTTCCTGCAGATACACCTCTGCCTGCATATCTCTTGCTTATTTCCTGGCTCATGGAATGTTTTCTTTATAAGAATTCAAAGATACATGCTTTTGATTTTCTGAAAAGCAGGGGGAAACCTTTATTTATGGTTTTTATATTCTAACACAGAAGTTACTTTTAAACTCCTTAAAATGAAAAATCCCGCCGGAGCGGGATCTTTCTTAAAATTATCGGGTGAATAATAATTCCCGGTATTTGGTCAATGGCCAGATCTCATCATCAACTAACAGTTCCAGTTTATCACAGTGGTACCTTATAGTTTCAAAGAATGGCTTTACATTATCACAATAAGCATCTGCACGGTCCTGTGCATTTTCTATTTTATTGGCTTTCTTACGGGCATCGATCATATTGGTAACATCAGAATTGATGTTTTTGATATGATCTGAAATTTCTTTGATGATCTCTAACTGCTCCGTAGAATGCGTTTTAAAATCTTCAGCAAAAATATCCTTCAATCCGCGTACGTTTTTGATAAGGATGTTTTGGTATTTTATTGCTGTAGGAATTATGTGGTTCCTGGCAATATCTCCCAAAATACGTCCCTCGATTTGTATGCGCATGGAATATTCTTCCAGCTCGATCTCGTGGCGGGCTTCAACCTCCCTTTTGTTCATTACCTTCATTTCCTCAAAAAGCGCAATGGTCTTCTTGGAAATTTGTGCCCTTAATGCCTGTGGTGTGGTTTTATTATTACTTAAACCTCTTTTAGCAGCTTCTTTTTGCCAGGCTTCGCCGTAACCGTCTCCTTCAAACCTGATCTTTTTAGAATCTTGGATATATTCTCTTAATACATTGAAGATAGCATCATCCTTCTTCATCTTTTTATCCTTCACCAAGGCGTCAACGCTCTTTTTGAAATCTGTTAACTGCTTGGCGACGATCGTATTTAAAACCGTCATAGGATTAGCACAGTTTGCCTGTGATCCCACGGCGCGGAATTCAAACTTATTCCCTGTAAATGCAAATGGGGAAGTCCTGTTCCTGTCAGTATTATCAAGGAGGATCTCAGGGATCTTTCCTACTACGTTTAATTTAAGTTCTGTTTTTTCCTGCGGAGATAATTTTCCGTCGGTTACCTTTTCAAGCTCGTCCAACACTGCGGTCAACTGGCTTCCAATAAAGGCAGATATAATTGCAGGTGGAGCTTCATTGGCTCCAAGACGGTGATCATTGGCCGCACTTGCAATAGTAGCTCTTAATAACTCCTCATAATCGTGTACCGCCTTAATGGTATTGATAAAGAAGGTAAGAAATTGCAGGTTCTTCATTGGTGTGCTACCCGGGCTTAATAAATTCACCCCTGTATTGGTGCTCAAAGACCAGTTATTGTGTTTTCCACTTCCGTTAATTCCCTGGAAAGGTTTTTCGTGAAACAGCACTTTGAAATTGTGCCTTTCAGCAACCTTATCCATCACATCCATTAACAGGGAGTTATGATCCACTGCCAGGTTTGCTTCTTCAAAGATAGGAGCAAGTTCAAACTGGTTGGGTGCAACCTCGTTGTGACGTGTCTTAACCGGGATTCCCAAAAGCATACATTCAATTTCCAGGTCTCTCATATAAGAAAGTACCCTGGATGGGATAGATCCAAAATAATGATCATCCAATTGCTGACCTTTTGCCGGAGAATGTCCCAGCAAAGTTCTTCCAGATAATTGTAAATCCGGTCTTGATGCAAATAGAGCAGAATCAATAAGGAAATATTCCTGTTCCCAGCCCAAAGTAGTTTCTACGCGATTTACATTCTTATCAAAATATTTAGCAACTGCGGTAGCTGCGCTATCTATGGATTGCAAAGCACGTAAAAGCGGTGTTTTATAATCCAGCGCTTCCCCGGTATATGATACATATACGGTTGGAATACATAATGTAGTTCCATAAATAAAGGCCGGAGATGTAGGATCCCAGGCAGTATAACCTCTCGCTTCAAAAGTATTTCTTATCCCCCCGTGCGGAAAACTGGAAGCATCTGGCTCCTGTTGAACGAGTTGATTACCTCCAAATTTTTCAATAGCCAGGCCATCTCCAATAGTTTCAAAAAAGGCATCATGCTTCTCTGCTGTAGAACCGGTAAGAGGCTGGAACCAGTGTGTATAATGGGTTGCCCCTTTTGTAATGGCCCATTCTTTCATTCCGGTAGAAATATGATCGGCCACAACGCGGCTAATCTTTAAACCGGAAATATTAGCTTCCATTACACTGTTGAATGCTTCCTTGGTTAGGAACTGGCGCATTACAGCTTCATTGAAAACATTTTTTCCAAAAAGCTCAGATCTACGATCTGTTTCTTCAATTTTAACCGGCTTGCGGTTAAGGGTTTCTTTTAAAGCTTGAAATCTTAAGGTTGCCATGGATATTTTTAAATTGTTACCCGGCAAAAGTAATAAAATATTAAACACACCCCCTAAATTTTAGGGGGTAATAATATTAAATTTAACTTAAATTGTTTTACACCCCCCTGAATTATTCCAAAAATGCCATTCCTATAAAAATTACATATGGAACAAACAGGATCAAGCCTTTGTAACGGCTTAATATAAATCGCTGCGGAAGAAAAGCCAGCGGAATAAGAATAAAGGCAAAACCAAGCATCCAGAATACATCTACAGTAAGCAGTTTCTCAGAAACAAGATTTATGGGCTGAATAATCGCGGTGATCCCCAGAACCGATGAAATATTAAAAATGTTAGAGCCAATAAGGTTACCAAGGGAAAGCGCCTTTTCTCTTTTAAGCGCGGCAATTACAGAAGCTGCAAGCTCCGGCACGCTTGTCCCAATGGCTATAATGGTTACAGATATTACCCTTTCACTTATACCCATCATCCCGGCAACATCTACTGCGCCCTTTACCAACAATTCAGAACCACCCCATAGGGCCACCCCACCTATGAGTAGCCAAACAATTATTTTAAAGTTGGATGTCTTTTCCAGGGTTTCATCTAAATCGGTGATATCGATTTTTACTTTTTTGGCTCGTCTTATTAAAAAGAAAAGATATACAACCAGGGATGACATAAGAATTACACCTTCTATCCTTGAAAGCACGCCTCCGCTTTGAAGTAAAAAGTAAAGCGCGATGGACAACAACATCATTACCGGCCAGTTGAACCTGTAGAAATCCCTATCTACCACCAATGGTGAAATAATGGCTGTAATTCCAAGCACCAAACCTAAATTGGCAATATTTGAACCTATTACATTTCCAAGAGAAATATCTGAAAATCCGTTAAGGGCAGCTTGTAAGCTCACTAATAGTTCAGGCGCAGAAGTGGCAAAAGACACCACGGTTAAACCTATAACCATTTTGGATAATTTCAGCTTAAAGGATAAACCTACAGATGATCTTACCAAGAACTCTCCACCTACTACCAGTAATGCCAATCCTATAAGGATAAATAAAATACTCATTTAATTTTTTTTGGGAACGAAGATAAGAAACATCTTAAAACTGCCGATTTGAAAATTTATAACGATAAAAATAGTTTTATAACTATAAATACAGTTATATTTGAAATCGGTTAAAAATCTTTTATGGTTCATAATTTAAAACTGTTTGCTTTTTTTCTTTTCCTGTGCGTTTTTATGGGCCAGGCGCAAACCCAAATCTCTGGAAAGATCTTAAGCACTGTAGATTCCCTAGCAATCCCGGGTGTTTCCATTTATTTTGACGGCACCAGTATTGGGGTGGCTTCCGGAGATGACGGCCGGTTTTCTATAAAAACAGATAATGACCTAACCAGTGTACTAATTATTAATGCACTGGGGTACAAAACAAAATTTATTCAAGATCATTTAGGTAAACAGGATCTGGGATTAATCTTCCTTGAAGAAAGCGAGGAATTTTTAGATGAGGTACATTTGGAAGCCGATCCATGGAGCCGGAAGAAAAAGCTTGATATATTTAAAAGGGAATTTTTGGGAAAAACCGCTGCTGCCCTCAAGTGTGAGATCAAAAATGAAAATGATATTCAATTAAGGTATATTCCCTCAACCGCAACTCTCGTGGCGTATGCTGAAGTTCCACTAATAATAATTAACCGGTATCTTGGATATGAAGTGTCCTATAATTTGACCAATTTTCAAGCCGAGTTCAATTCGGGCGGCGGGCTTAGCTTTACCAATATGGTATATTTTGAAGGCTATAGTTTTTTTAAAGAACTCAAAAAAAAACCATCCCGCCGTTTTCTTAAAAATCGTGAATCCACTTTCAATGGCTCTTCCCTTCATTTTATGAGGGCTCTTGGATCTCAAAGACTTTGGGAAAATGGCTTCAGGATCTTTTATGACAAATTTGAGGTTTTGCCTTATTCCTACTTCAACATAACATCCAAAGGCGATCTAACTGAAGTAGAACTGCAAAAAGATAACCTCATCATTGTATATGGTCCCCTTGTACAATCTAAAATTCAGGCGGATGGGAAATTTTTTATAGACCGAAATGGAAATTTTTCTCCCCCACAAAGTGTGATTTTTAGTGGAGAAATGGGCACTTCACGATTTGCTTTAATGCTGCCATTAAACTATAATTTATAAAATAAACTATATTCGTAGGTCTATAACTATATCTTTCGTTATATTTCTTTAATTAAAATTAATATGGAAAAACTCACCAATAAAGAAGAAGAGATCCTGCACATTCTCTGGAAGCTGGAAAAGGCTTTTGTAAAGGATGTGCTGGTAGAGATCGAGGAGGAAAATCTTCATTATAATACTGTTTCTACTATTATAAGAAATATGGAGGAAAAAGGATATGTAGGTCACAAAGCTTATGGTAAAACCCACCAATATTTTCCCGTGATCTCCAAAGAGGTTTACAGGAAACAATTTATGAATACCGCCACCAAAAAATTCTTTGACAATTCCTATAAAAACATGGTGTCCTTTTTTGCCAAAGAAGAGAAGATAAGCGCAAATGAACTTCGGGAGATCCTGGACCTAATAGAAAAAAAGAAATAATATGGAAGTTTTCCTTGTTTATATTCTGAAAAGCGCAGGCATCCTCAGTATTTTTTATTTGGCCTATTTTCTATTATTAAGAAATGACACTTCTTTCCAAGTAAACCGAAAATTCCTGTTGGGTGGTATTTTTGCCTCCTTTATTCTTCCTTTCGTTTATTTTACAAAAAATGTATTTGTTGAGGTCTCAGCTTTTCCGGGACCTGAAACAGCATATACAGAATTTATTATGGCTGCGCAGAGCCAGGGAACCGATTGGCGGTTACTTTCGGGATTGCTTTACACCGTGGTTTTGGGGGTGTTGTTGCTAAGGTTTTTGTTACAGTTATTCAGGATCATCTCTCTTATTAATTCCCTGCCAAAACAAATTTCCAAAAAATTTATAATACTGCGTTCCAATGCACAAACCGGCCCCTTTTCCTTTTTCAATTATATAGTTTATAATCCGGAGATACATACCAGGCAGGAACTTGATTTCATATTAAAACATGAAATGGTGCACGCCGGGCAACGCCATACTATTGACCTGATTTTAGGCAATCTTATAACCTGTTTTCTATGGTTCAACCCCCTGGCCTGGGCTTATAAAAAAAGTATTATTCAGAACCTCGAGTTTATAGCCGATAGGGAAACTGTTGATGCTATTTCCTCAAAGAAAGAGTACCTGCACACCCTGGTAAAAGTTTCATTTGGAGACCTGCAACCCGCACTTTCAAATTCATTCTATAAATCATTCATTAAAAAAAGAATTCTTATGCTTAACAATAACAAAACCTCCACAGAAAACCTCTGGAAGATCAGTTTAGTATTTCCTGCACTACTTGCTTTTATGCTTGTATTTAATGTACAAACCAAAGTTTATTCCCAGGAGAAAACTACCGTAATAACTACAGTGATGGAGGTATTCATTGATATCGATAAAAACACTACCCGCGAAGATCTTGATGGTTATATCGCAATAATGGAAAGGTATGACGTCATCTTAAAGTTCAATGATATCAAATACAGTGAGGAGGGTTTATTAACCAATATTAAAGTTGAATTTATTGATAAAACCAATGTTTCTTCTGGTTCTGTTATCAAAAGCAACTCCGCGGGTATAGATAGTTTTAGGTATGTTTATAATCCCGAAGAAGGGAGCAGGTTTACCAGCCCCCGGGCGCATTCCCCTGTAACATCCAATACCGTAAATGTTAAGAAAACGGTATTCAAAATTTCCCCGGAAGACAGCACTAAAATTTCTTTTGACATTAATAGTAAGGATTCACAACCCGTGTATGTACTTAACGGAAAGGTGCTGAAGGATGGCTCAACAGTAAAAGCAATGGACCCAAACACCATAAGCAATATTAATGTATTAAAAGGTCCATCTGCTGTTTCTCTATATGGAGAAGCCGCAAAAGAAGGGGCGATTATTATTACCACCAAGGCACAGAGAGATTCTTCAAGCATCAAAAATTACACTTTTACTGTCCCCCACGGGACAATGCCGGACACCCTGAGAAGAAGAATGGTCATTAGTAATAATAAAAGTTATTATTATGACACTCCTTTAATAGTAGTAGATGGCGAGGAAAAACCTGCGGACTTCAACGTAACCAGTATAGATAATTCAAATATCAAGGCCATTAATATTTTAAAAGGGGAAGATGCCGTTAAGAAATATGGTGAGAAAGCAACGGGGGGTGTTGTAGAGATCAGCCTGAAAAACAAGAAAAAATAGCCTGTAGTTTAATGGATTTTTATTTGGGCTCTCTTACTCTAATGGAGAGCCTGTTTGGTTTCAGCACATATCCTTCTAAAATTCAATATCTTTGGAATAATTAACCGGCCAAAAATGAAAAAAGGATTTTTTAAAATGCTGTCCAGGGTAAATAAGAAAATACTCCCAAGTTATTCCAAAAAACAACTGGATCTAGCTAAAGCCTCGAAATTTCAACTTGCTGTATTTGGATGGAAGTTGTGGGTAACCAAAAATGCATTGGATTAATAAATCAAGAGCGATTCCACATCATAACCGCGCAGTTTGTTTCTACCGTTCAGGTAAGATAACTCGGTTAGAAAGTTACACTGTACTATCTTTCCTCCCATTTTTGTAATTAGATTGCAGGCAGTTCGGGCGGTTCCGCCGGTGGCAAGGACATCATCGTGAAGCAATACTGTTTCTCCTTTTTTAATAGCGTCCTGGTGAATTTCCAGGGTGTCTTTTCCATATTCCAGTTCATAAACTTCAGAATAGGTTTTATAGGGAAGTTTTCCGGGCTTTCTTACAGGCACAAAACCTGCATTCAATCTTTGAGCCAGCAGCGTACCAAACAGAAATCCCCTGGATTCTATTCCTACCACCTTATCAATCTTCACATCCCCTATCATTTCCATTAGCCTGGTTACGGTTTCCCGCATAGCATCGGGATCCTGAAGCAATGGGGTAATGTCTTTAAACTGAATTCCGGGCTTAGGAAAGTCTGATATTTCGCGGATGTAACTCTCTATATCTTTCATACCAGAAAGATAAAGAAAGAAATTTCATCCTATGGGCTTATTTGCTCATTTTTTTGGCCTCTTTTTCAAGTTTTTTAAGGTCGGTTGGATATGGATTTTCCTTCAGGGTTTTAGCCATATGTACCATATTATGCGCCATTAACAGGATCATATTATTGGTAAATTCATGTTTATCGCCCCCGGCTTCAATATAACTAGGACCCGGACCGGCTTCTCCTACGTAATAGGAAAATGCATTCACGGGTACCGTAAATCCATGTTCCGAAAGATCAAAAACCATACTTGATATAGCCTTCTTTGCTCCATCTTCATTTCCATCTACCATTACTCCGGCAACTTTATTATAAGTTGGGTATTGGCCGTCTTTGTCATTTCCTTCTTCCATTATCCCGTCAAATCGTTCGGCCACCATTTTGGCTACCGCACCTCGATCTCCCCTCCATATTGGTGTAGCTATGATCAACATATCTGCAGCTTTTACTTTTTTAAGAATCCCAGGCCACCCGTCTCCTTTTCCTTCATTGGAAGTAGTTCCAAATTTCACGTTTTTATCAACTACCCGCACTATTTCTGTTGAAACAACAAGGTCATTGAAAACTTTTTCAGCTTTTTTAATAAAGGCTTCAGTATTGGATTCTTCGGGAGATTTTTTAAGTGTACAGTTTAAGAATAAGGCTTTCAGTTTCATTATTTTCAATTTTCATTCACTCTAACTTATTAAAAAGAATACAGAACAAGCGTTAATTCAAGGTTAAACCTCGAAAAATTGAATTACCAAATTATTCAAGCTTCTTTTCTAAGATGCTTCCTTTCAGTGTAATATTTTTTTATCTTGCCCTTCATTAAAACTTTAAATTCATTTCAGTAAAAAATTATATGCAGAGCAGACTTCAAAGACTAATCCCCCTTTTTATATTATTTAGTTTTCAGCTCTTTTCACAGGAAAGTTCGCTAAACGTTGAAAAGATCATGCAGGACCCCGCCTGGATGGGTACCTTCCCTTCAAATATTCGCTGGAGTGAAGACAGCAAAACTATTTATTTTAATTATAACCTTCAAAAAGACCCTTCAGATTCCCTTTATAAGATCCGTCTGGATGCAAAGGATCAAATAACCAAAGTGAACCGTGAGGAACAAAACCTTATAACCGGCGAAGGGAATTATTCCAAGGATCGCAATAAAAAGGTCTATAGTAAAGATGGAGCTCTTATGCTGTGGGAAGCAAAGAGCACCAAAGACCGAAAGATCCTGGATCTTGGGGAAAGGATCTCAGATCCACATTTCCTTTTTGATGAAAATAAGATCTCCTTCAGTATGGACAATAACCTGTTTGTTTACAACCTTAAAACAGGAAACCTGGAAAAGCTTACCAATATAAGAAGTGGAGAACAACAGCAAAAAGATGCCAAGCTTTCTAAAAAAGATGATTGGGTAAAGGAAGAAAATTTAGGTTTGCTCGAGGTTGTGCGCCAGCGGGAAAAGAAGAAAGAAGACAGTGATGCTTACCGCAAAATGGTAGATAAGGATCCATTTACATTTTATACCGGAAAAAGGACAGTTTCCAACCTTCAGCTTGACCCAAATGGTAAATATGCCACTTTCAACCTGCTTACAAGAGTTGAAAACAAGCGTACCGAAGTGCCAAATTATGTAGATGCATCTGGCTATACCGTAAATCTCCCCACCAGAACAAAGGTGGGAGATGACTATTCAAAAGTTGAAATGGCTGTTTACCACCTCGAAAAGGACACGGTCGTCCTGGTAAAGACAACAAATTTAACCGGAATTAAAGATTTGCCGGATTATATAAAAGATTACCCAGACAAAGAATGGGAAGAAAAGGAGAGGGAAGTAATTCTTACCGGGCCGTATTTTTCCAATAATGGGGAGAGTGCAATTGTAAATGTTCGCTCGAGAGATAACAAGGACCGCTGGCTTGCACTGCTTGACCCGGAGACTGGTGACCTGAAAACCCTGAACCGCCAGAGAGATGAGGCCTGGATCGCAGGACCCGGAATTGGTCATTCTTTTGGAGGAGGCACTATTGGCTGGCTCCCGGATAACCGTCATATATATTTCCAGAGCGAGGAAAGCGGGTATTCTCACCTGTATCTTCTTGATGTGAGCACGGGCAATAAAAAGGCACTAACCGGCGGAAATTTTGAAGTTTTTGAACCATCACTTTCCAGGGACCAGAAACATTGGTTCTTTACAAGCAGCGAAGTTGGGCCCGGGGAACGCCATTTTTATAAAATGCCGGTGATGGGTGGCCCAAAGCAGAAACTCACCTCTATGACCGGGAATAACAATGTAAGCCTCTCTCCCGATGAAAAAAATATGGCAATACTGTATTCATACAGCAATAAACCCTGGGAACTTTATGTAAAAAGCACAAAGGTAAATACCACTGCCACCCAACTTACATCGGGCCAAAGTGAGGAATTCAGTTCTTATGACTGGAGAGAGCCGGAGCTTGTGCAATTTAAAGCCGGCGATGGAGCTATGGTTCCTGCAAGGTTGTATAAGCCCCAGGCAAATGTTAAGAACGGGGCTGCTGTCATTTTCGTTCATGGTGCGGGTTACCTGCAAAATGTACATAAATGGTGGTCAAGTTATTTTAGGGAATATATGTTTCATAATTTGCTCACAGACCTTGGGTATACGGTCCTTGATATAGATTACCGCGGAAGCGCAGGTTATGGAAGAGACTGGCGAACGGGTATTTATAGACATATGGGTGGCAAAGATCTTTCAGACCATGTAGACGGTGCAAAATATCTTGTTGCCGAACATGGTGTTAACGCAGAAAATGTAGGGATCTATGGAGGCAGTTATGGCGGTTTTATAACCCTTATGGCCCTTTTCAACGAAGCCGAAACATTTAAAAGCGGGGCCGCCCTGCGCTCTGTTACAGACTGGGCTCATTATAATGACGGTTACACCTCCAATATTTTGAATACCCCGGGCGAAGATCCTATTGCATATAAGCGATCCTCCCCTATTTATTTTGCTGAAGGCCTTGAAGGCAATCTCCTCATTGCCCACGGAATGGTTGATGTAAATGTACATTTTCAGGATGTGGTAAGGCTGGCTCAACGGCTTATTGAACTGAAGAAAGAAAATTGGGAAATGGCGGTTTATCCTGTAGAAGACCACGGGTTCACAGAACCAAGCAGCTGGACAGATGAATACAGGCGAATCCTAAAATTATTTAACGATACACTCCTGGATCAACAGAACTAATTCCCTTTCCAATATCCATTACAAATTCAAAACCTGGAAATTATCTCCGGGTTTTGAATTACTCCTTTTTTCCTAATCCTTATACGGGTCAAATGTGCCATCGCCGGCCATAGCTACCCCAATGGGTTTTAGCCTGTGCAGCACCTCAATGGTTTCCCCTTGATGCTGCAGTACTTCATCGAGTTTCTTATATGCTTCAGGAGCTTCATCTGCCCCACCGCCGCGCAAAGCAACCTTATTTTTTAACCTGGCCCGCACCGCATCAAAATCAACAGCTCCTTTGGAAACTATTGTGGGACGTTTGCGGCCATCTTTTCCTCTAAGCCATTTCGTTTTTCCTGATGCCTGCCTTCTGGACATCACCCTTCCTGCCCCGTGCACCGTAGAAAATAATCCGTCTCGGGAAAGTGGGGTGTCCTTTCCTTTTATAATAACCGAAGTATCTTCCATATTTGCCCCAATAAATCCCATTTGGTCCGGAAATGCAGGTGTGCAACCCTTTCGAACTACCCAGTATTTTTCACCGAAATGTTCCTCTTGCCAGGCAAAATTATGATGGTTGTGTACTTCAAATGTGGTTTCCTGGGTTCCCAGAATTTCGAGCACCTTATTTACTACCACATCCCTTCCCGCATAGGCATATTCTCCAGCCAGATTCATAGCAGCGATATATTCTTGCCCAATGGCAGAATCAAGATCAAAGAGAATTGGTTTTGAATCCATCCCACCTTCTTTTGCGGGATCAAAAAATCCTTTGTTTTGCGACATCGCGATAAAACCTGTAGTGGTCTTATGGCCGAAGCCTCTGGAACCAAAGTGAACTCCAATCCATAAATAACCTTCACCATCTTCAAAAAGATCTACAAAATGATTTCCAGCACCCACTGTTCCTAATTGTTCTGTGGCAAGATTTAGAAGTTTACGCTGCGGGGAGAAATCGGCTTTCGCTATTTTATCAAATACAGGGTGATCTAGAGGTTCATTATTAGTACGTCCTACCCCAAAGGAAATTCGCCTGAAGATCTCATCCATTACTTTAGGCACATTAACATCGGCTGCTTTGATCCCGGTGCGTACTGCTTTGTTGCCACAGGCAATATCAAATCCAACACCTGAGAGTGATATATGGTTTTTATAAGCCACAGCCCCGCCAATAGGATGACCGTATCCGTAATGAGCATCAGCGGTTAACACCGCCAGATCCTCGGGACCAAAACAGTTCTTTATCTGGGTAATGGATTTCTCATCTATAAGTTCTTTTCCAAAAATGGTTAACCTTTGCATAATCCCTCTTTTTAGCTAAAGAAAACAAATATTCAACCAAACTATTTGAAGAAAACATTAAAATTTGATCGCGCGCATTGGGATTTTATAAACTGTAGGTAATACCCAGGCAGGGCCTAAAACTTAAAAAAAAGTTATGTTTCAGGGTTTGAGTAGTTCAAAATAATTCAAACCCTTAATTTTAAATTTAAATAAGAATTTAAATGAAGAACATAAAGATTGGAATGGCGGGATATGGGAAAGGCGGAAGGATTTATAACGCACCTATCATTTCCAGCATAGAGGGATTTAAGATCTCCAAGATAATGACAACAGATCCTTTAAATACCGCTGCGGCCAGGGAAGATTTTCCTGATGCCCGCATTGTTGCAAAAATTGATGAAATTACTGAAGACCCGGCCATAGACCTGGTTATTATAACTGCCCCCAACCATTTGCATAAAAAACTGGCCAAAAAAGCCCTTACTGCAGGAAAACATGTGGTGGTAGAAAAACCTTTTACCCCTACCGTAAAAGAGGCAGAGGAATTAATTAGACTTGCCAAAAAAAACAACCTGATTCTCACTGTTAATCATAACAGAAGATGGGACAGTGATTTTTTAACCGTAAGAAAGCTCATCGAGGAAAAAAAGTTGGGAGAAGTAGTAGATTATGAATCTCATTTTGACAGGTTTCGAAGTGAGGTACCGGGAGGTTGGAAGGAGGATATAAAAAATCCCGGAAGTGGCATCCTTTATGATCTGGGCAGTCATTTAATAGACCAGGCACTGGTATTGTTCGGCACTCCAAAAGAGGTGTTTGCCGATCTTCGTACCCAGCGAAAAAATGCGGAGGTCCCTGATAATTTTGAAGTTCTGCTATTCTATCCAAATTTAAAAGTGAGCCTTAACGGGGGAATGCTGGTAAATCTTAAAGGCCCTGCTTTTGCCGTTCATGGGCGAAAAGGAAGTTTCCTGAAATACGGCGACGACCCGCAGGAAGAAATGTTGAAAAACGGATTAAAACCTGCAGGAAACTGGGGCTGGGGCATAGAAGCCCAGGAGATTTGGGGGAAATTCAATCTTCAGGAAGAATCCGGCACTATAGAAAGTGAAGTTGGAGACTACAGGAAATTTTATAAAAATGTTTTGGAAGCAATCAAAGGAAAAGAAGAATTGCTCGTAAAACCGGAACAGGCAAGGGATGTAATTAAAATTATTGAACTTGCCATGCAAAGCCACGAAGAAAAACGACGGGTGCCATTTGAGTAAACTAGCCAGTTTCTTAAAATGAAAACAGCGGGATCTAACTCCCGCTGTTCTATTTATAATTAGAGTATATTTTAATTTTCTACTTTTATTTCGGGCGGATTTTTAGCTTTCATTCGGGCAAAATAACTTTTGGCTTCTTTGAGTACCCTTGGCGCAAGTATAAGCGTTGAAATCATTGTAGGGATTGCCATAAGGGCAAAAAACCCATCAATAAGGTTTATCATCATACTCAGCGAGGTGGTAGCGCCAATTAAAATACTGAGGATATAAAAATAATTGTAATAATGTTTTTTATCGGCACCTAATAGAAAAGATAAACACTTGGTTCCGTAATAAGAATAGGAGAACAGGGATGAAATGCTGAAAATGGCAATACACAGCATTAATAAATAATGTCCAAAAAACGGAATAGCCTGGTCAAAGGCTGCTGCTGTAAGACTTACTCCGCTTTCTTCTGTAGACTGCCATACTCCGGTAACCAAAATAGCCAAAGCTGTAAGGGTACAAACCAAGAGAGTGTCAATGGCAGGACCCAACATAGCAACCAGACCTTCACGCACAGGTTCATTTGTTTTAGCCGCCCCATGTGCCATTGGAGATGTACCAATTCCTGCTTCATTGGAAAAAGCACCCCTCCTTATTCCAAGAATTATAAGTCCGCCAAGCATTCCACCAAGGAAGGAATCTCCCTTAAAATTATTGGCCTGAAAAGCATCGGTAAAAATAAGTGAAAAATAATGGGGAACCTGGTCAATATTTACCGCAAGGATTATCACCACAGAAACAAAATAAAGTAACACCATCGCTGGAACCAATTTTCCCACGGTTTTACTTATCCTGTCCAGTCCGCCAAATATAACCACAGAAGTTAATCCTACCAGGATCAACCCAATAATAAGGTCTGTTCCAAAGCCTAAGGGCACTCCATTTGGAGCCAGCACTATATAATTAATAGCCTGGGTCAACTGGTTAACATTAAAAACAGGAAGAGCACCTACAAGGCCTGCGATACTAAAGAAAACCGCCAGGGCTTTCCATTTTTTTCCAAGACCTTCTACAATAAAATACATAGGACCTCCCTGCAGTTGGCCCTCACTATCTTTGCCCCGGTACATAACAGCCAGGGTACAGGTAAAGAATTTTGTTGCCATTCCAATAACAGCGCTTACCCACATCCAGAAGATCGCTCCGGGACCGCCAATGGCAATGGCCACGGCAACTCCGGCAATATTCCCCATCCCCACGGTGGCCGCAAGGGCGGTGGCAAGTGCCTGAAAATGGCTTATTTCACCAGGATCATCCGGGTTATCATATTTCCCTCTTAAAACCTGCACAGCGTGCACCAGGAACCGGAAAGGAAGAAATTTAGAAATAACAAGAAGGTAGAATCCGCCGCCTATGAGTAAAATAATTAAGGGGATTCCCCAAACGAAAGATGCGAATTGGGCAATGAAATTGTCTAGTGTGGCCATATAGCAAATATAGCATTTGGAGTGTATTTCACAAATATTAATAAAGGCGGCCTTATTGAGTTCTTCCAAAAAAAATAAAATTCCACGCAACCATCCGGAGATTTTCGGTCATATAGGTAGAGAACCATCTAAACATTAAATCTAAATCAACAAAAATGAAAAAATTAGTATTATTATTATTTTCTGCATTTTTCTTAATTCTTAGCAGTTGTAATATTGAAGATGACGGTCCACGTATTGCAACCAACTTTGCAGAAGTGACAGAAATTGAATTGCCAGATTTTTTTGAGCGAGGCAAGACTTATGAAATTGAGGTGACTTACCTTCTACCCTCTGCCTGCCATACGGCTGCAGGACTGGAAGCAAGTAGAGGAAGTGTAGAAGGCTCCGGTCGCAGGGATATTTATGTAGCAGGAGTTGCGACATATGACCAAAATGTTGTAACCTGCAACAGGCAAAGCGATGACCTTGAGAAAACTGCAAAATTTTCTATAGGTATAGATGAGGAAGATCCATATACCTTTTATCTTTGGACTGGATTAGACAGCGATCTTGAAAGCGAATTTACTGTTATTGAAGTTCCGGTAATAAGCCCGGGAAATTCGAATCCAGGTGAATAGCTAAAAATTAGATTATTAAATGAAGCAAATTACCACAGGGTGAGTTTAGAAAAACTCATATATAGGTGCACCCAACACGATTTAAAGGCTCAGGAATGGCTTTACCGGGAATACTCGGGAAAGTTGTTTGCCCTGTGTCTTAAATACTCCGGCAGCTATGAAGAGGCTAAAGACAACTTGCAGGATAGCTTTTTAAAGATCTTTGAAAATATTTCACAATACTCGGGTAAAGGATCTTTTGAGGGATGGATCACCCGTATTACCATAAACACCGCGCTTAAAAAAGCTGCCAAACCCGGGGTATTTCTTAGCCTAATTGAGGATGTCCCCACGGAACCGGAGGTTGAAATAGATGACGAGATAATTTCAGGTGATTTCTTAATTGAAATAATCCAGGAGTTACCTGACAGGTATCGCCATGTATTTAACCTTCATTCTATGGAGGGATACACCCATAAGGAAATTGCTGTAATGCTTAATATCTCTGAAGGAACATCCAAATCAAATCTTGCCCGGGCAAGGGCCAAACTAAAGGAACGAATCGAGACCTACCAAAGTTCCCGCAATACGCGATTAATATGAAAGAGAATATTGACCAACTGTATAACCGAAAGCTGAAAGGTGTGGAAACCCGTCCGCCGGAAGATGTATGGAAAAATATATCCTCCCGCCTTCCACAGAAAGAATCAAAAAAGAGAGCATTCCCACTTTGGTATAAATTGGGGGGCGTTGCCGCTGCACTTGCGCTATTGATCTTTTTAGGAAAAGGTGTATTTACTCCTTCGGTTAATCCTGATGTTCAGGTTGTGTGGGAAGAAGATCCTTCCGAAGAAATTAAAAAGGATTTTTTACAAATCGATTTCAGCAATAACGGAATTAGGGGCGCTTCACAGCTGCTGGAAAGCCTCATAGCTGATAATAATAATAATAATAATAATGGAGGTTCCACGGTTAGTTCAAAAAACAAACCTACCGGCAATTCAAAATCGAAGGAGACCTATTTTAAGGAAATAGTGGAAGAACCTAAATTCTCATTGGCTCAAACAAGCGGATATTCTTTTTTTGAACATAACAATACTGCTTTTAAGGAGGAAATGCAAGAGCAGCAACACCTGCAACAAGTAATTGAAGAGGAAACAAAAAAGAGAGATCTTGCAGCTGTGCAAAATGGAGAGGATCAAGCGGAGGATGAAGAAATTAAGAACCTAAAAATACTGAACAGGTTGAGTATTACCCCTACTGCAGGGGCGGTATATATGGATAATATGGGGAACGGTAATTTTATAGATAATGGTTTTGATAACAACAAAACCAGCGGGGAGGTGTCTATGGCTTATGGCGTGCAGCTGGCTTATCAACTTAATGAAAGATTAAAGATTCGGTCTGGTGTAACTAAAGTTGACCTGAACTACAATACCAGGGATATTACCTATTCCTCCGCCTTAAATGCAGTGGCATTGGGAGGTTCAGGTATTCCCGAAAATAGTGCCGACAGAGCACTTTCCATTGCTGCACCGATATTTGGTAATTTGAATCAAAGAATGGGTTTTATAGAAGTCCCTTTGGAATTTGAATTTGCGCTTTCAGAAAAAAAATTAGGACTGAACATCATCGCAGGAGGAAGTACACTCTTCCTGAATAATAATATGGTCTCCATTAATTCTACCGAATTCTCAACAGAAATTGGCCAGGCTCAAAATCTTAATTCAGTAAGTTACAGTGCTAATATAGGGCTTGGGGTAAATTATACCATTTCTTCCAGATTCTTATGGAACCTTGAACCTGTTTTCAAGTATCAGCTTAATACCTTCAGCAATACTGCAGGAGCTAATCCTTATTATTTAGGCCTTTATTCGGGATTTAGCTTTAAATTCTAAACCTGAAGTTCTGGGGAAGCATAAAAGGCGGAGGGCATTTCATCAGAGAGGCCCTACCCAATCCCTTTAACAAGAACCAGAAAGTAAAAGACTAAATTTTCTACTCGATACACCTGCATTATCAAAGGTTTTAAAGCTCCCTGAACACGGCACAAACTACCTGGAAAATTTAACGGCACATAACTTGCATAGTATAAACAGAACAAGCCTCGAAATGGCTTAGTTTATTAACTATCTAATATAAAACCAACGTTATGAAGATATTAAAAGGAGTTTTAGCCGGAGCCGCATTAATGGCTATAGGTCTTGGAAGCCCGGTATTTGCCCAAAATAATGGGAATGCCCAAAATAAAGAACAAAAGAAATCCAACCTGGAGGAAGCCAAAGAGTACAGGGAAATGGCGAGAGCCGAAGCGCAATGGCATCGGGAACGTGAAAAAGAAGCTGCCGCGCGGGAGCGGGAATATTTGAAAGCCGCCAATGCCACCGACAGAGATTTTGAGAAAGCTGAAAATAAGCTTTACAGAGAAAGAGCCAAAGCTGAAGCTAAATGGCACGAAGAAAGAGCCAAAGAAGCTGCTGAACGTGAAAGGAGAATAAGAAAGGACGAGGGAAAATGGAACAGGGAAAGATCTCTAACCGAAAATGAATATTACCGTGAACGTTCCAAAGCCGAAGCCGAATGGTACCGTGCTAAAAATAAGGAAATCGCACAATATGAGCGTGACCTTTTGAAAAGGAACAGGAAAATGTCCAAAGCTGAGGAAAAATTTTACAAAGAAAGAGCCAAAGCTGAATCTGACTGGTACTCACAAAGGGAGCGCAATCTAAATATGCGTCCAGGGAGATCTTACAACAATGCAAAAGGCATGCAAATGAAAAGGATGAACGCCAATGAAAATGCCTTTAAAAATAATCCCGGAAGAGCAAAAAAGAATAAAGGAAAGTCCGGTAGGAATTAAAAGTTTTTTTCCACTGTCTAACAAGGGATCTGTAATTAAATTTGCAGATCCCTTTTTTATTGTTCCAACATTTTTAAAAATATCAATACGAAGGCTTTGAAGAATTAAAAACGAAACCCTGAATTATTTAAAAAGGAGGTCACTTCCTCTTGAAACACATCCAAAGGAATATTATGGGTAAGGCCCGGACGAAGATGAATTTGAAATTCTGTAAATTCATTAAAGGTTTTTGAAAGAAATCCAAGGGTATCTCCGGGATTCACTACATCATCCAGATTTCCCAATACGAATTGTTTAAAGCAAGGCTTATTAAAGGGAACTGAAGGAATTAGTTGTTCAACCGACCTGTTTTTAAGGGCGGGATTGAATAAGAGCGCAGGTTTATGCAAAGCAGTAGAAATATAATAGGCTGCAAAACCTCCCATACTGCTGCCAATGATCACCTGTACATCTTCATTTCTCAATTTCTCAATAAGACTCTCAATTGTATTTGCATTGGAATAATAATCTACCTCCGGGGCGATTACTGTACCGAACTTTTCCAGGATTGTCTTTTTTTCCGGACTAAGTTTACTATCTAAGCCGTGTATGTATACTATATTCATTTATCTAATTTTAAAAAATTGCCATTCCATTCCGGGGCTGGGTTAAAAACGTAAAATATCTGGACTCCTTAGCACTAAAGCTAAGAATTACCTGGGAAAAGGCAATGATAATTATCCCATCAACCCGTCTAAATTAATTCGCTAAAATTCGGCCACTACTCTAACTGTGCTTTTTAACGTGTTTTTTAACCTTTAGTCGATAAAATTAAAGTGGTGTTAACATATTTTTTCCTACTAATGGATTAATTTTCTCCTTTAAAACTACTGCAAAATGGAGACTGAGAGTTATCATATTAAAACTCCGGGGGTGAAGGAAATAGATCTTGCCTTAAAATATATGAAGGAAGATAGGGAAAATCCAATTCCGCCGGATTCTTTTAGAGATGCAACCTTAATTGAACTGCAGGAATTTGGACTTGTGGAGAAGCTTTCCAATGGAAATTATCTCCTTACAGATAGGGGCATGTATGCCAAAAAGATGGGAGCATATGATTACATACAAATGAAGCGGACCGAGGAATATTTCCTTAATTCGCCAAAGGTTGGGTTTAATACAAAGAACAAGTTCATTGAAACCGCCTTTGTACTTTTTTTATTGCTCATTCTTATTATTCTTGTAACGAATTAGCTACACTGCACAAGTTGTGAATTCTGAAAATTAATCAACAGACTTTCCATAGACTTAAGATTTAAACACAACACCTAGAGCCTAAGAAAATCCCCTAAAATGTCAGAATCTGAAACAAGCGCAACACAGTTCTGCGGTTAATTTCAGAAGGGTGTCCAGAAGAATTGAATACTTTTTTCCTGAGAAAGCTCCGGGCTGAGAATGAAAAGTCCCAGCAACCTGCGGTTCCTGCCTTTTTTAATTGAAAAAATCCCTTTCAAGCTGTGCTTGAGGGATTTTTTCAATTAAAAAAGTCTGCAGCTTTCGCTGCAGACTTTTCATTCATTCGTGACCTCGCCAGGATTCAAACCTGGAACCTCTTGAGCCGTAATCAAGTGCGCTATTCAGTT
>CAXAZV010000020.1:0-20101 GCA_963973375.1 uncultured Antarcticibacterium sp. | reverse complement strand
TTTTTAAATGATGTTCCAGGTCTTCTTTCGGTGCCATCTACAGATGAAAGTATAAAAATGGTTGTTCTCGGGGTTAATGAACACATTCTTGACGGAAGTGAAAAAATCATTTCCAATGCCTCCTGCACCACAAATAATGCGGCCCCTATGCTGGATGTGATCCATAAGCATTTTGGGGTGAAGCATGCTTATATTTCAACCATACATTCCTACACATCAGATCAAAGTTTGCATGACCGCCCTCACCGTGACCTGCGAAGGGGAAGAGCGGGAGCTTTATCAATTATACCTACCACTACCGGAGCAGCAAAAGCGCTTACTAAGGTTTTCCCAGATCTTAAAGACGTAATTGGGGGTTGCGGAATTAGAGTACCAGTCCCGAACGGATCTCTTACAGATATGACGCTGAATGTAAATAAAACCACTACAATTGAAGAGGTTAATGCTGTTTTTGAAGAAGCCTCAAAAACCTATTTAAAAAATATCTTAAGTTATACCCGGGAACCCCTTGTTTCCATTGATATTGTAGGGGATACTCATTCCTGCATTTTCGATTCCCAGATGACCTCGGTTATAGGCGGCGACCTAATTAAATTAATTGGGTGGTATGACAATGAAATAGGCTATTCCAGCCGGCTAATTGATTTAATTTCTTTCATTTCAAAGAATTAACTATATTTAACTTTTAATAAGCACCAGCCAATCCCCAATGAAAAACCTATTTTTTTCGCTTATACTCCTGTTTGGTGGTTACACCGGCTTAGATCTTCAGGAGAAAACGCAGGAAGAAATTTCAGAAATTAACGCCCGGATTCAGCAGTTATTAAACGAAGCTGAAATTTCGATTAATGTTCTTAATTTTGAGGAAGCCCTTAGTCAGCTTAACAAAGCCCTGGACCTTTCCAAACAGATCAATGATCAAAAATCTATTGCACTTTCAAGCGGCGTACTTTCCCAACTTTTTTATATTCGGCATGACTATGACCGCGCTGTCACAGAGCTTCAACGCGCTATCGCAATCCAGCGGGAAATAAATGATGATTCAGGCCTGGCGTATAGTTATCTTAATTACGCCAAATTATTTAATGCAAAAGAGGATTTTGCGCGGGCAATTAATTATTTAAATCTTGCTCATGACTATTATACAAAGGAAAACAATCTGGAATTTTTAGGAATTGTTGAACTTAACAGAGCTATTGTTTATTTACACGGCAATAACAAGCCTCATCAAATTGATAAAGCGATGCTCCACCTTGATAAGGCGGAAAATTATTTAATGCCCAGTAATAATTCATACGAAAAATCCCGACTTCATTTTTACCGTAGCAGAGCTTATATTTCGAAAAAAGATCTAAAACTTGGCGAGGAGGAAGCTCAAAAATCGCTCGCTATCTCAAAAGAAAATAACTTTGGAAGTATGATCCTTTATAACACTAAGTTATTAAGCCAGATCTATCAAACCCAGGGAGATTTTGAAAATTCTTTAATTTACCTTCAGGAAAGCGATAAAATAAGGGATTCTATCTTTAACATTAATAGGGAGGCTCTGGCGTTAGATGCCAATACTAGATATGGTGTAGACGCAATGCGTACTAATGTAAAAGAATTAACCAGGAAAAATGCAGAGCAGGAGAAATCCTTAAAAGTTAATAAATTAACCACCATCTTAAGTGTGGCTCTTATTACAATTTTATCACTCCTTACACTATCTTTATACAAGAATAACAATTTGAGAGCCAGGGCCAATGACCTGCTTCAAAAGAAGAATGATGAGCTTACCATAGCTAAGGAAAATGCTGAAAAAGCTTCCCATGCCAAGGCCCAGTTTCTTTCAACAATAACCCATGAACTGCGTACCCCATTATATGCAGTGACAGGACTTACTCATTTATTACTTGAAGAAAGCCCCACTGAGAATCAAAAAGAACATTTAAATTCCCTTAAATTTTCCGGAGAATATTTGTTATCACTTATAAACAATATCCTTGACCTCAACAAGCTGGAAGCCAGGAAAGTGGAAATCCTTGAGACATCTTTCAACCTGGAGAAGCGAATTTCAGACGTGTTGATCGCCCTGAAAAATTCAGCCGATGATAAAAACACCAAGTTGCATTTTAATTTTGATCCTGAAATTCCGAAGAAATTAAAAGGAGACCCGCTTAAGATCTCTCAAATCCTCATTAACCTAATTGGAAATTCTATTAAGTTTACAGAGAATGGGGACATATGGATCAATGTTAACCGCGTAAACCAGGTAGGCCAGCAACTGTTTCTTCATTTTGAAATTAAGGATAACGGCGAGGGTATTACAAAAGAAAAGCAAACCGCTATTTTTGAGAACTTCACCCAGGGTTCTTTGCAAATCAATCGTAAATTTGGAGGGACGGGCCTTGGTCTTTCAATCGTGAAGAATTTACTAACCCTCATGAATAGTGAGATCCATCTGGACAGCGAACTTGGAAAAGGTTCGGCGTTTAGTTTTGATCTTAAATTTGAAGCATTTGACACACCTGGCGCTATCACCACGCAGTCAACAGTGGCAACTGCTTTATCAAACGAGACGATGCGCAATAAGAAGATCTTAATAGTGGAGGATAATAAGATCAACCAGATGATTACCCGCAAGATCCTGGAAAAACACCATGTAATATGTGATGTTGCAGATAATGGTACTATAGCCATTGAAAAGGTTAAGAGCAATCATTTTGATCTTATTTTAATGGATATCCATATGCCGGGTATAAGCGGAATTGAGGCTACCATTGAAATACGGAAATTTGATGATCAAATTCCAATAGTTGCTTTAACTGCTGTAACCCTGGATGAAAATCTGGACGAATTTTACCTGAATGGCTTTACTGACATCATCCCGAAACCTTACAAAACAGAAGAATTTTTCCATAAGTTAAACACCCATTTGGCCGCGAGTAATATAACAGCATAAATATTTGGCATACTGTTTGAAACACAACAGAAAGTAGAATTATATAGAGCGCGAAAGCACAACAACATATAGTTTGAATTAGCCAAAAGAAAAAATGAGGTGCAATTGCACCTCATTTTTCATTTAAGACATAGTGTTGGATTCGCTGTTTAAACTGAGCTTCACTATTAATGAACCTGCTCTCTATAGGTATGTAGTACAAGTTAGGATGTTTAAGAACATCTTTAAGTCTCATATAATCTTTCTCTGTAGTTATGATCACCGCAAAATCTTTAAATCGGGAAAGCTCCTTGTTGTTGAATATATGGTGATCTGGAAAATTGAGGTGTGTAAATTTTAACCCCTGTTGCTCCATATATTCAGAAAAAGGTTTTGGATTTGCAATTCCCGTAACCAGGCCAATTTCTTTTTCGGATACCTGCTGTAAAGGGAATTCACCATTTTCATTTACTAAAAACGCAGCATAATCAATATAACTAAAGTAGAGTTGTTGATAGTTGCGTAATTTCAATTTTTGCCTTATTCCCTCTTGTTCCCCGGCATTTAAAGTAGGCGGACATTTGGTAACCACTATGATCTGTGCCCTTTTTGCCCCTGTAGCAGGCTCCCTTAAGTCACCTGCAGGCAACATAAAGTCCTTAAAGTATATATTGTGATATGAGGTAAGCAGAATATTAAGCCCTGCCTTTACTTTTCTGTGTTGAAAAGCATCATCAAGCAACACTACATCTGGTGAAACCTGAGATATAAGATTTGAAATTCCTCGTTGCCGGTTCTCATCTACCGCTATAAAAGCTTCCGGAAATTTCATTTTAAATTGCAAAGGCTCATCTCCCACCCGGGATGCTTTATCATCACCCTTCAGCAAAATGTAACCTTTGGAATCCCTTCCATACCCACGGCTTAAAGTTGCAATACGATATTGCGGCAGGAGCATACGGAGTAGATATTCTATCATTGGGGTTTTGCCGGTACCTCCCACGCTAAGGTTTCCAACACATATTACAGGTCCCGGAAACGACTTTGAGCTCAAAACACCAGAATCGTAAAATATATTCCGTAACCAGATTATGAACCCGTAAATTAAGGAGAATGGAAAAAGGATTTTTCTAAGGATACTCATCGTAACGAAAGTATAATATTTATATTTGAATCTAAAATACTTGAACATGTTAATTGCTGATGTTATTGACCATCTTGAAGATCTAGCACCTGTGGCTACCGCAGAAGATTTTGACAATGTGGGATTACTTGTTGGAGATCGCAAAACCAAACTAACGGGGGTACTAATAACCCTGGATACCTTGGAAGAAGTTGTTGATGAAGCAATTTCAACAAACTGTAACTTGATTGTAAGTTTTCATCCCATCATATTTTCAGGCTTAAAAAAGATTACGGGAAAAAATTACGTAGAACGAGCAGTAATTAAGGCCATTCGCAACAATGTTGCTATTTACGCGATACATACGGCACTGGACAACCACCATTTAGGAGTAAATAAAGTTATATGTGATAAACTCCTTTTAAAGAATACGAAAGTGCTTATTCCGGGAAAAAATAAGATCAACAAACTTATTACGTATGTCCCCAGTGCGAATGCTAAAAGCCTTAGGAATAAATTATTTGAAGCAGGAGCCGGTGCTATAGGGAATTATGATAATTGTAGCTTTAACCTAGAGGGTGAGGGAAGTTTTAAGCCCAATGAAGATGCAAACCCGGCGATTGGTAAAAAAGGAGAGCTCCATTTTGAAAAAGAAACACAAATTGGGGTGGTATTTCCTTCTCACCTGGAATCAAGGATCCTTCAAACCTTATTTAAAGAACATCCGTATGAAGAAGTGGCCTACGAGCTCACAACTTTGAACAATGCACACCAAAATTTGGGAATGGGAATGACAGGGGAATTGGAAGAACCTATGGAGGAAACCGAATTTTTGGCCCTGCTAAAAAACACCTTTAATACCGGATGCATTAAACATTCGGCCCTTAGGGGAAAACCCGTAAAAAAAGTTGCGGTACTTGGTGGCAGCGGCAGCTTCGCAATAGAAAATGCCAAAAAAGCAGGAGTTGATTTCTTTATCACGGCAGATCTTAAGTACCATGACTTTTACAAAGCCGAGGGAAACCTGGTATTGGCAGACATTGGACATTATGAAAGTGAACAATACACAAAAGATTTAATACATTCGTATCTTAGTAAAAAAATTAGTAATTTTGCACTTATTTTAGCGAATACAAAAACCAATCCTATCAAGTATTATTAACTATGGCAAAAAAAACCGATGTTACTGTAGAAGAGAAGTTAAGAGCGTTGTACGATCTTCAACTAATTGATTCCAGGATCGATGAAATTAGAAATGTACGAGGTGAACTTCCGTTGGAGGTAGAAGACTTAGAAGATGAAGTAGCCGGATTAAATACACGTGTTAAAAAATTAGAAGCTGAACTGGAAGTAAGCGATAACGACATTAAGAGCAAAAAAATCCTTATTGACGATTCCAAAGCGGCTATTAAAAAATATTCTGAACAACAAAAGAATGTTCGTAACAATCGTGAATTTAATGCCTTAAGCAAAGAAGTTGAATTCCAGGAACTGGAAATTGAACTTGCTGAAAAGCATATAAAGGAATACCGTGCCCAGATCGAGCAAAAGAAGGAGATCATTACCCAAACTCAGGAAAGGTTAACAGATCGGGAAAAGCATCTTGCCCATAAAAAAGGTGAATTGGATGCAATCCTTGCCGAAACTCAAAAAGAAGAGGATATGCTTATGCAAAAATCCAATGAGTTTGAAGGGCAAATAGAATCACGTCTTATTAGCGCCTACAAGCGTATTCGTAATAATGTGAAAAATGGTCTTGCTGTTGTACCCGTAGAACGTGGGGCTTCAGGAGGATCTTATTTTACAATTCCACCTCAGGTTATTGTTGAGATTGCTGGAAGAAGAAAGATCATTACAGATGAGCACAGTGGTAGAATTTTGGTAGATGAAGATCTGGCTAAAGAAGAACAGGAAAAAATGTCTTCGTTCTTCTCAAAGATCTAAGATATTTTATTAATAATTTTTGATGGGTATTTAAAAGGAGTTTCTTTTAAATACCCATTTTATTTTGAGAAAATTGCATTAACATCCTCTTCACATTATTATTCATATTAAAGTCTAACTTTATTGTTTAGTCTAAAAACCCCTATTATGAATTTCAATAGATTTCCCCTCGTATTGGCCATGCTCATTGTAGTGGCTTCCTCCTGCAAAAATTCAAATTCAGGCGATGATGCTAATGACAATGATGATATAATAACCATTGAAGGTGATACCCGTGATCCAAACAATCCTGAATCCCAAGGATCAACTAACGCTGAGGACCGGAATATTTATAATGGAGATACAGATACTACAGCGAACGAATCTCCCGGCAGCGGCAGCACTACCAATCCGGACCGTTCTGTTTCTAATGCCAGCGGAAAATATATCAAAACCGGAGAAGAAAGCGATACCAATTGTAGCTGCTATTGTATAGACCTAAATCCATCAGGAAATCAGGAGTTATGCCTTGTGCCCGGCGAAATGTATATCACTGCCCGCCTGCAAAAGAACAGCGACAATTCCATAGATGTTTTCCTGGTAGACCCCTCCTCACGCAATACCCAGGGTAATGATATGCCGTGGAAAGATTTTGACCGCAATAGTGCGATTGCAAAAATTACCCCTAAGGCAAATGGAATTATCGATCTGGATTGGTTAGGTTTTAAAATTAATGGCGACTTAGCTATGGACTATGCCTTATTTGGGAAAAAAACCCTGGAAGGTGAATACAAATCAAGATAATATGAGATCTATATTCCTGTTGAGCTTCTCCTTTTTTATATTTTCCTGCGGAAATGGAAATACCCAAACAGTAACCCGTGATGAAATTGCAAATGCCGAGCCCATAGAGGTTCCTCTTGAAAACGGCATGGCCAAAGCCTATTTCGCAAGTGGTTGCTTCTGGTGCGTTGAAGCTGTTTATGAAAGTGTAAAAGGAGTTGATGAAGTAATCTCAGGGTATGCAGGTGGGCACACTAAAAACCCGACCTATGAATCCAGCAATACCGGGACTACAGGCCATGCGGAGGCTGTAGAAGTTATTTACGATCCTGAGATCATTAATTTTGAGACCCTGGTTAAAATATATTTTGGCTCCCAAAATCCCACCCAGGTGAATGGACAGGGACCAGATATAGGGTCGCAGTACCGTTCTATTATTTTTTATCAAAACCAGGAACAAAAAGACATTATAGAAAAAATTAGATCTCAAACTGCAAAAAATTATGATAAGCCCATTGCCGCAGAGGTTCTTCCCTTCCTGAAATTTTGGGTGGCAGAAGATTATCACCAGGATTATGAAAAGCTGAATCCTAACAATCCTTATGTGCAAAAGGTTTCAGTGCCCAGATTAAATAAATTTAAACAAAAATTTCCTGAACTTTTGAAGGAGAAGCGCCGGTAAGTTTTTTAACTTTACGAAAAACAAATGAAGCTCATAAGGCTTCATTTTTTTTACCTAAATACCATAAACAATAGTAAAATAAGCTTTGCCACATAAGGGGATCTATGGAAATTACGACAGAAAATATTCTTTTAATTGGCTCACTACTATTACTTATTAGTATTCTTGCGGGTAAAACCTCCTATAAATTTGGCGTACCCACGCTTATATTATTTTTATTGGTAGGGATTCTGGCAGGATCTGAAGGGATAGGAAAGATAAATTTTGAAGACCCTCAGCTTGCCCAGTTTATTGGAATAGTTTCCCTTAATTTCATTTTGTTCTCCGGTGGGTTGGATACCAGCTGGAAATCCATAAAACCTGTGATGTGGCAGGGAATCGCACTTTCTACACTCGGGGTCTTGATCACCGCGGTATCTGTAGGTTTATTTGTATCCTTTATAACAGATTTTACAATTTATGAAGGATTATTGCTGGGAGCCATTGTCTCTTCTACAGATGCCGCTGCAGTTTTCTCCATACTCAGATCTAAAAATCTCGGATTAAAATCCAATCTTAGACCAACTCTGGAGCTGGAAAGCGGGAGTAATGACCCTATGGCCTATTTCCTTACCATAGCCTTTCTTGGATTGGTTATGAACCCTAATCAAAGCATATATAGCATTATTCCATTTTTCCTTCAACAAATTGTTATAGGCGCCGTTTTAGGTTTTGGTTTTGGAAAACTAAGCAAAGTTTTAATCAACAGGATAAAACTGGATTTTGAAGGTCTTTATCCAGTGCTCGTAATAGCACTTATGTTCATTGTATTCTCGGCTACAGATTTTCTTGGCGGAAATGGTTTTCTTGCCGTTTATTTAAGTGCAGTCTATTTAGGGAACCAAAACATTATTCATAAGCGTACTATCATGAAAATGTTTGACGGGCTTGCCTGGCTAATGCAAATAGTACTCTTCCTTACCCTTGGATTGCTTGTTTTTCCAAGCCATGTGCTTCCGGTAGTAGGAATTGGGATCTTTGTGTCTGTCTTCCTAATTTTAATAGCAAGACCTCTTAGTGTATTTATAAGCCTCATGTTCTTTAAAATGAAATTGCGTCGCAGGTTTTATATTTCCTGGGTGGGCCTTAGGGGCGCAGTACCAATCGTGTTTGCAACCTATCCCCTGCTTGCAGGTATAGATAAAGCAGATATGATATTTAATATAGTATTTTTTGTCTCGTTAACCTCGGTCCTTGTTCAGGGAACAACCTTGTCTTTGGTTGCAAAATGGTTGCATGTAGCTTTGCCCGGGAAAGTTAAACCAAGATCTCCGGTAGATGTGTTTTTAAATGAAGGGGCTAAATCTTTTATTAGGGAAATTATTATTCCTGAGGAAAACCACTCGGTAGGGAAACGTATTGTAGAATTAAAATTTCCACGCAAGGCTATAATTGCAATGATCTCACGCAATGACAAATTTATAACCCCCAGTGGGTCCACTGAAATTGAGCCGAATGATATGCTTATTGTACTCACTGAAGATCAACCAACCCTCATAGAAGTCTATGATAGCCTCAACTTGGATATGGATCACGATGAAGAAAATGGAGCTGTCTAGCTTGATTTCAACAGTTGGAGGATCAATTTTTCAATTTCCGGAGAATTCCATTCCTCTGCTATATTCTTCTGTAGCATCACCTCATCCATGATACCGCGTTGTTTATCGCCAATTGCAAGAGCATCAGCATAAGGTTTATCTGAAAATGTTACACGTGAATATAACGGGATCCATTTATCGGGGTATTTTTCTGCAAAATTCTTTTCTATTTTCTTCCGCAGCAAGAACTCGGGACTAGCAGTTTTGTTGCTCATTTCAATGAAATTGCGGTAACTCAATTCGGCTATAGCATCTCCATTTGGTTTACGGAGTGTTTGGTATTCATCAAAGATCTTCTCCCAGTTATCTCCATGTGCCTCCATTAGGTCATCCAGCACAGAGATATCTTCAAAACCGGCATTCATACCCTGGCCGTAAAAGGGCACAATGGCGTGGGCCGCATCACCAATTAAGGCAACTTTATCCCAATAGGTCCAGGGATAGCATTTTATGGTCACCATAGCGCTGGTGGGGTGATTAAAAAAGTCTCGTTTTAAATTGGAAATTGAATCTTTTATATCAGGAAACCAGGTAGAAAAGAAGTCCTCGGCTTGCTTTTCGGTTTTGATATTCTCAAAAGAGACCTCACCTTCAAAGGGTAGAAACAACGTACTTGTGAAACTTCCATTTAAATTAGGCATTGCTATAAGCATAAATTCTCCCCTTGGCCAAATATGGAAAGAGGCATTATCCAGTTTATGGGAACCGTCCGGGTTTGCTGGAATGGTTAATTCCTTATAACCCACATCTATAAATTCCTGGGAATAATCAAACCTGCTCTGCCTTTGCATCTTATGTCTTACTCGCGAAAATGCCCCATCGGCTCCGAAAACGTGGTCAAAATTGTATTCCTGCCATTCGCCTTTTTCGCTTTCTCCTGTATATATTTTAGCTTCAGGAAGGTCAATGTCCCAAACTTTTTCTTCAAATTTAAAGATAGCCCCCGCTTCCTCTGCCAGGTCAATCATTCTCCGGTTTAAAATACCCCTGGAGATAGAGTAAATTGCCTCTCCTTCTTTACCGTATTTTTGATAATAAAGAGGTTTGTCATTTACGTGCATGGCCCTTTTATCCAGTGGCAAGGCAAGTTTTCTTATTTCCTGTTCTATACCTACCTTTTCCAGGGCATGCCAACCCCTGTTGGACATAGCAAGGTTGATGGACCTACCTGAAAATTCTACGGTGCGCACATCCTGCCTTCGGTCAAAGACAGTTACCTCATGTCCTCTTTTCTTTAAGAAAATTGCCAGCAGCGATCCAACCAGCCCGGAGCCTATGATCGCTATATTTTTTTTAATTGTTTGCATTTCTTAAAAACAGTATTAATACTAGGGTTGCCACTGCGGGTAAAAATACTCAATTAAATATTATTACTCCTTTACGGGAATGCAGGTAATTAAGAATTTTAAATTCTAAACCATTTAAATTCCTAACCTACACTATTATACTAAAATTTTAAAAGGAGTTAATTTGTATGTAATTATAACTTGTTTAACAGAACAGTGTACTCATAACTCTTAATTTAACACATTATAAAAACTTTTAGGCCCAAGCTTTCAAAAGGTAAAAGCGATGGTCCTTAGGTAAGTAGCTTTTTAATTTAAATAAACATAATATGGATCAGGAAAAATTTGAACAAATGCAGGCTATTAAGAACAAACTGGAAGATATTAAGAATAGCCAGGCCAGCATAGTGGATAAGATCAATCACTTGATTACAGACCTTTTTCAACATCCGGGCAAGGAACTTGAAAAAGCGATGGAAGATGCCCACCAAAAGTCTTCAGAAAATATTGAATCTATAAGTGAAGTTTTGGAGGATTACGAGATGAAAATTAATAAAATGGAAAATGAAGGCTAAAAATTAACAATGGTTAATTAAGGTTATTCCTAACTTGAGGTCAGATTAATTTCTGACCTCTTTTATTATGAATCATTATACCAATTCTGATATCAGGAATTTAGATAAGCTCTTCCGCTTAAACCTGATCAATAGTTGTACAGGCTATAAATCGGCCAATCTTATTGCTACAAAATCCAAGGTAGGGATTACCAATGTGGCGGTCTTCAATTCGGTCATGCATATTGGCAGTACCCCGCCATTGCTCGGCTTTATTATGAGACCTGCAACCGTTCCCCGCAACACCCTGGAAAATATAAAAAACACCGAATACTTTACCGTTAATCATATTCAAAAAAACATGATTGAGCAGGCACATCAAACCGCTGCCAAATATGATGAAGCGGTTTCAGAATTTGAGCAAACAGGTCTTGAGGAGGAATATCTGGATGGCTTTTATGCTCCTTATGTAAAACAATCTACCATAAAAATGGGATGCCGTTATGTGAATGAATATCATATTAAAGAAAATGGCACCCATCTTATTATAGGTGAGATTGAACATTTGTATTTTGAAGAAGGGATACAAATGCCTGATGGCTGGTTGCGCCTGGATGATGCAGAAACCGTGGCTATTAATGGTTTAGATGGTTATGCCCTGCCTGTACTATTGGACAGATTTCATTACGCGAGGCCGGATAAGGAAATAAGATCCTTTTTTAAAGAGGAAAAAAAGGGAAATTCTAAATAGGGACGAAATGCTTAAAATCATACCCCTTGAAATAAAAATCAAATATTTTGTTAATATTAAATCATATTATGATATAATGTGATATAAAATTTGAGTAAAAACTATTCTTTTTAGAGATTTAAGTTAAACACTAGTTAAAATGGTTTCTCTTAGTAAAGCTATTGTATAAATTCGTTTGAAATAACTAATCAAGGTTATTTGAATAAATATTTGAAAATCTAATAAACCAGATGTTAAAAGATTTTCAAATATTTGAAATTCAATAACTATAATTTGTAACTTAGAGTTACACTAAAAAACCAACAATTATGAGAGATTTAATTTGGCTTATCGTAGTATTATTAGTAATCGGCTGGCTAGTAGGATATTTCGCGTTCCCAGACCTGGGAAGCATTATCCACATTTTAATAGTGATAGCTGTAATTTTAGTTTTATACAAATTACTTACCGGTAGGAGACTTTAATTAAAAATCAATACAAAAAGCCCTTTTTTTAAAGGGCTTTTTTATTTTTAGAACTTTTCATAAAAGGTGTATTTTGATCCATAGGACCAATTTTTGGGTTTGATTATTAATATTCTTTGCGGGGAAGTATTTCATACATTTGATAAAAAATAAATTAACAATGAAAAATCTGCTTCTTTCCTTTCTATTTGCTTTGGTGATTATTGGCTGTAAAAATGAGCCGAAAAATGAAACTGTTGAAGAAACCCCTACCCGCACCAGCGATCCACTCACAACTCAAATTGCCTTTGCCAACGGATTTGAAAATTTTGAAGAGATTAAGCAATTCAATTTCACCTTTAATGTAAAAGTCAATGACACTTTAAGAACTGAAAGGGCATGGAAATGGTTTCCTCAGGAAGATAGGATTGAATTAACCGAGAAGGGAGAAACTTTCACCTATATCAATGACGGCGATCTTGAAGAGGCAGAAAAGCCAATAGATCAAAAATTTATAAATGATTCCTACTGGTTTCTATTCCCTTACCAACTTATTTGGAGCGAATATGAAACCGAACACATAAGAAGCGCTACAGCTCCAATAAGTAAAGAGCAAATGCAACAATTGACCGTACGATTTGAAGGAGAGGGCGGTTATACACCGGGAGATTCCTACCACATCTTTTTTAATGATGACAATATGATAAGGGAATGGACCTATGAGTCTTCAGGCGGGAGAACTCTTTCTACAACCTGGGAGGATTATGAAACTTTTGAAGGAATAACTGTTGCCAAAACTCATAAAAGTGAAGATGGAAGTTTTGAATTATTCTTTACAGATATTGAAGTAATAAAATAAAACCATTTATTCTTACCAAAATCCAGAGATCCTGTGATCCTATAAACGAAGTTTAAGGAAATACAGGATCTTTCTGTTTTATTCTAATATTTCAACCCTCTTACCAAATTATCCGCATTTTTGGCAGGTTGCCAGGAACTCTCCGGCTCAAAATATTTCCATAAAAAGGCAGAGATCTTCCTTTGTAAAATCCAGGCTTCATTATCATACTCCCAGGAGGTATCCTCGTTATTTTTCGTGGCAATATAAAAGACGTAATCTCCCCCGGGAGCATTTACCATTACAAGTTCAGAGCGGGATTGATTTACCATTCCCTGTTTTGCTGCCGTTTGAACATAAGGCGGAATTTGTGATAAAGCATAATCTGTATAAAATGAATTTGTCATCATTCGGTACATTTCATCACTGGCTGCCTCACTCACAAGCTCCCTTTTTCTCATTAGGATAAGAAGGGTAGCCATTTCCCGCGGTGTTGTTTGCCCCCATCCGTATTTTTTCCATAATTCTTCCCTACCAGGCGTTCTTGAATTAATGCGGGTATGCTCCATGCCAAGTTCTTCCATCAAATCATTGATCTCCACTCCTCCCCCTGCCAGTTCCTGGCTCCATATCGAGGTAACATTATCGCTGTAGGTAATCATAAGGGCAGCCGCGCTTCGCAGATCTATACTTGTGCTATCTTTAAAAAATTGCATAAGACCGGAGCCTCCATAAACCCTTTCCTTATTATAGATCAAAGTATCGTTAAGTCTAAGCTCCCCTTTCTCAATTTTATTGAACAGACCCGCTAGGATGGGCACTTTCACCACACTCGCCGTAGGAAATACAGAATCTGCATGAATACCCGCTTCCTTACGGGTCTTTAGATTATAAACATACACACCTGCAAACCCTTTAAAATCCTTTACAATTTCACGCAGTTCTTTTTCAAGGGTTTCATCAACTTTATTATCCTGGGCTTGAATTTCAAAAAAGCAAAAAATCCCAAGAAAAACGAAGAGTGAAAATTTAGTCATACTGTTTATTGTTGTTTAAAATATTATTTAAGGATACCCTCTTTCAGGATCTGGCCAAAGTCATACATTTCTTCATAAGAACAATAGAAAGGCGCCGGAGCCAATCTTATCACATTAGGCTCGCGCCAATCTGTTATCACCCCGTTTTCCATCAAATAGTTAAAAAGCTCCCTACCTTCACCATGTAGAAAAACCGATAACTGGGTTCCACGTTCATCCTGGCGGGAGGGGGTTATTATCTCGAAATTCCCTTCAACCTCGCGGTCGGTTTCGTGAAGTATAAATTCCAGATAAGCAACGATCTTATTTCTTTTTGCAATTAAGGCTTCCATACCAACCTCATCAAACATTTCTACCGAAGCCAAATACGGCGCCAGGGCAAGTACCGGGGCATTGCTTATTTGCCAGGCGTGAGCATTGGGCTCAGGCTCAAATTGAGGTTCCATAAGAAAGCGTCTTTTTTTGTTATGTCCCCACCAGCCCTCAAAGCGTGGGATATCATTTAAGCCATGATATTTTTCGTGTATAAAACAACCGGAAGCGTTCCCAGGGCCGGAATTCATATATTTATAACTGCACCAGGCGGCAAAATCTACCTCCCAATCATGAAGTCTCAATTCAATATTTCCTGCCGCGTGAGCAAGATCCCAACCAACTTTTGCCCCTGCTTGATGTCCTGCCCTGGTAATTGTTTCCATATCCAGAACCTGACCCGAATAATAATTTACGCCCCCAATTAAAACCAGCGCACATTCACCTCCAACCTCTTTAATTACTTTCAATATATCCTCAGTCCTAAAACTGTGTTCCCCCTCCCGCTTCTTTACCTCAACTACCGCATCCTTAGGATCAAATCCATGAAATTTCACCTGTGATGCTATCATATACTGGTCACTTGGAAATGCCTTTTCTTCACAAATTATCTTGTACCTTTTCTTATCCGGGCGGTAAAATGAAACCATTAAAAGATGCAGGTTAACTGTAAGAGTATTCATAACCGTAATTTCGTGCGGTTTTGCCCCCACTACCTTCCCCAACTTTGAAGAAAATCTTTCGTGATAGTCCCACCAGGGTTTCCGGGCTTTAAAATGGCCCTCTACGGCCAGATCTGCCCAATCATTCATAATATCATCCACATACTTACGGGCGGTCAAAGGCTGCAGTCCCAGGGAATTTCCCGTGAAATAAATAACTTTTTTGCCATTTACCTTTGGAAAAATAAATTGGTCCTTATAGTGAGCCAGGGCATCTTCCCTATCGAGATTTTGGGCAAATTCCCGGCTGTTTTCAAATTTCATAAATAATCATTTGTTGTAAAAATACTATTAAAATTCAGCTTCAAAAAGCGGGAACTTTTCTTTTCTGAAATTTTGTCTTACTCCTGCCCTTATTCTTTAAATTTGCTGAAAAATAAGATCTCCATGAATTTTATACCTGAAGCCCTGGATGAATACGCGGTAAAACACACCCAAGCCGAACCTGATTTACTTGCACAGCTTTCCAGGGAAACTTTTCAAAAGGTATTGCAACCACGTATGTTAAGTGGCCATTATCAGGGCAGGTTGTTGAGTTTGTTATCTAAAATTATCGCACCAAAACGCATTCTTGAAGTTGGGACTTACACCGGGTATTCTGCTCTATGCCTTGCGGAAGGATTGCGTCCGGAAGGAGAGCTGCACACAATTGATATTAATGAGGAGCTGGCAGATCTTCAGAAGAAATATTTTGATCTCTCTCCATATAAAAACCAAATCCATCCGCATTTGGGAAATGCGCTGGAGATCCTGCCCAAACTATCCGGAAAATTTGACCTGGTTTTTATGGATGCCGATAAACCTAATTATCCTGCATATTTTGACCTCATCATTGAAAAGATTCGGCCCGGAGGAATTTTACTTACAGATAATGTGCTGTGGAGCGGAAAAGTTATTGAAGATATAAAAGAAGATGACCTTTCTACAAAGGCCTTGCTTGAATACAATAAAAAAGTTGCGGAAGACACCCGGCTGGAAACCATACTATTGCCGGTTAGGGATGGTTTAAGCATTACCCGTATAAAATGAGGGGCAAAGGGTAAACTCTAAAATCTGCGTTTTACAGAGCCTGTAATTTCATCAATCTCTTCCTTCACCTTAGATATTTCGCTTCTTACATCTTTAGAGATATCTGTATCAATGCCCTGCTTCTCTGCACTCTTCTGGATTTCGCTCTTAATATCGTTGGAGGCGTTGCGAAGTGTGCGCATACCTTTTCCCAGACCCCTGGCAATTTCCGGGATCTTATCGGCTCCAAATACCATGACCAGGATAAACATGATAAATCCAATTTCGGCGCCACTAATAAATAAGGGTAGTACTATCATACGCAACAAAGATAACTACAATTTTTTCTAAAAAAAGAAGCCGACTCGTTAAAGTCGGCTTAATTTAACAACGGAGCTTTTAGTCCCCCTGCTTATCTTTAAACTGCTGAAATTTATTTTCTTTAGGTTGTTGTGGCCAGGAGTTATTATCCAGGTTCACATCTGCTGTTTCAAGATCTGGATCTAAAACAATTTTCACGATCTCCTTATTGGAAGCAATCGCTTTGCTCACCTGCGCATCATTTTTTCTCCATACCTGTACGGGATAGGTGATCTTTTCAGAAGTTCCATCGGCATAAGTATATTCCACGATTATTGGCATTACCAACCCTCCCGGCTTATTAAAGGTGACCTGGTAAAAATATTTTGGATTCTTTAATTTGGCTCTTTCCGCAGGGGTGAAATTATCCATTACATATGCGTTAAGACGTGGCGCATTTGCTATGGGATCCTTACCTTTCATTTCTTCACGGAATTCCTCGCTGCTTTCTTCCACCACAAAAACTGCATCTATACTGTTAGGATCTGTTACCCCATATTGTTCCAGAAATGCTGCACCTTCTTTAGTTGCTTTATCTGTAACATAGAATTTTTTTACCTCCTGAATTCCAATATCTACAAAATCTGTACTATAGAACCAGCCTCTCCAGAACCAATCGAGATCAACTGCAGACGCGTCTTCCATTGTTCTGAAAAAATCCTCAGGTGTTGGATGCTTGAACATCCAGCGTTGCGCATAAGTTTTAAAGGCATAGTCAAACAATTCCCTACCCATAACAGTTTCCCTTAAAATATTAAGTGCTGTAGCAGGTTTCCCGTAAGCATTGTTCCCTAGCTGAAATACATTTTCAGGGTTGCTCATGATTGGTGCTATATATTTTTGATCTCCTTTCATATAAGGAACAATTCCCGCAGGAATACCACGCCTTGAAGGATATACATCATTTGGAGCAATTGCTTCAGGATGAGTTTTTCCAAATTCCTGTTCAGCCAGATATTGTAAAAAGGTTGTAAGACCTTCATCCATCCAGCCCCACTGGCGCTCATCAACGTTTACAATCATTGGGAAGAAATTGTGCCCAATTTCGTGAATAATTACACTTATCATCCCGAATTTTACACGGTCGCTGTAAGTACCATCCGCCTCCGGCCTGCCATAATTCCAGCAGATCATAGGGTATTCCATTCCCTGGTTTTTAGCGTGTACAGAGATCGCTTTATGATATGGATACTGAAAAGTATGGTTTGAATAAGATTTTAATGTGCTTGCCACTGCAAGGGTAGAATAATCTTCCCAAAGTGGATTTCCTTCCTTTGGATACATAGATACAGCCATAACTTCCTTGCCCTGCACATCTACATTCATCATATCAACCACAAATTTTCTAGATGTTGCAAAAGCAAAATCCCTCACCATTTCGGCCTTAAGTTTCCAGGTTTTCTTCTTGTCAGAAAAGCCTTTTTCAGCGACTTCGGCTTCAGCCTGACTTACGATTATAACAGGCTTATCAAATGATTTTTTTGCCTGTTCAAACCTTTTCATCATTTCCTTGCTGTACACCTCTTTGCGGTTCAGGATCTCTCCTGTGCCATCAAGAATATGATCTGCAGGTACGGTAATGTTTACTTCATAATTTCCAAAGGGTAAGGCAAATTCACCATTTCCCCAAAACTGCATATTTTGCCATCCTTCCACATCATTGTACACGGCCATTCTAGGAAAGAATTGCGCTATTACATATGCATTGTTTCCGTCTTCCGGGAAATGCTCATAACCGGAACGCGCCCTGTCTGTCACATGATTATTTACCTGGTACCACCATTTAATTTTAAAAGAGAAACTTTCACCAGGTTTTAACACTTGGGGCATATCAACCCGCATCATAGTAAAATTGATAGTATATGGTAAAGGTTTCCCGTCCTTGCTTACTTCCTCAATGTTGAAGCCACCGTCAAAGGGCTCTGAAAGAAATTGATTCACAAAACCTCCGGTTTGGGAAACGGGAGCTATTCCATTTCCATCCTTTTGCAATGCAGGGGAGTCCTTGGAACGTATATTTTGATCTAGCTGTACCCATAGGTATTCCAACGGGTCTGGCGAATTATTATGATAAGTGATGGTTTCAACTCCTTTTAGAATCTGGGTTTTATCATCCAATTCAATATCCATTTTATAATCGGCCTGGTTTTGATAATATGCTGAACCCGGTGCCCCGGAAGCGGTGCGATATTGATTGGGTGTTGCTAACTCATCATACAGCTGGCGGAATTTATTTTCATTAAAATGGCCCTTTTGGGTAACTTCTTCTTTGGGAGTACCCTCTTCCTGGGCATAAACTCCTGCTGAAAAAACAAACATAAAGGCAAATAGTAAAGATTGAATTCTTCTCATTATGAATTTTTTTTTGATTTTAAAGTGCTAAAAATAGCTTTTTATATTTGGCTAAAGATTTAAGAATTAAAAATTTAACACGTCACTTTCTTTTCCTTCTGCAAGGATCAGGCTTTTAGTTTTACCTTTATACTGCACATGGATCAGATTTTTTTGTTCCTCGAACATATCAAGTAACATTGTATTCTTTACTTTGATAGAACTAAAACCCTTTACCTCAGGAATTTCAATGTAGAACAGGGTCATATCATTTTCATATTCCTTTCCCAAAAATGTAATTTCCAAGGGTTTTCCATCCACCTCAACCGTAAATCTTTGTTCAAGGTATTTCTTTAAATAAGCTTCTACGCCTGGTGTTTCCACTTTTTTACCCAATCTTAGGTCGGGGTCAAACCTCTCCTTCAATACTTTTTCAAGATCATCTGTAAATACACGGGAAATCACCTGAAGGCTTGAATTTTTCTCATTGTGCTCAATTTCAGTTACGCTCACATAGAACTTATGATACGCACTAAAGGAGGACAGGGAAAATATAATAAGTAGAAAAAGAATTTTTGATTTCATAACTACACTTCTAGATCTAAGACTTTAAATATCCTAAAAGGTTTATTTACTTGTCAAAAATTAATCCAAAGAGGCAAAAGCTATAATTGTTTTATTTTGGGATTGTATTATTCAATTAAGGCCAGTTGGTTGGTATGGTTCAAAAAAAATAAGATCGCCGTTCCAGGCTTTCGAAACCATATTTAATCTTGGGTATAGGTCTTTTTATATATTTTACTTTGCTCAATAAGAAGATCTATTAGAGCAAGTTGATTGTTGTCCTTAAGCATTTGAGCTGAAATTCCCTGATCATCCAGAAAAAATAAAAATTCCCTGATCTTGCTTTCCTGAATTCCCAAACTTGACATAAAGAAATCATCATTAAATCGTTCTCTTATTTGAATTGACATAGGGGCCACAGGGCCGGTAAAGGTTGGTTTTTTTTCCTTTCCCTTTATACCTAAAAGGTCTGCTACCATACTAATACCTCCAAGAATATTTACACTCCCTGCTCCTTCTCCCACTAAATTTTGGTTAAATGCCAGTTGCTCTGGAGCCTTTAAAGGATCATTAATATCTTCCTTAAATTTAAGATTATTAATATCTGCAACACTTAATTTTAGCGGAAGGTCTTTTACTACTTTAATATTATCAAGATCTGTATTTAAATTTCCGGTGAGCTTGGTATTGCGCAGGTTAACTTCTGCCAGCACATTTACATCTTCAATTAGTGAAATTTCCAGAAACCCCTTCTGTAGAATATCAGCAGAAATTTTTATTTCCCGGTTCACAAATTGAATAGAAGAAAACATTAAGGTATCACC
>CAXAZV010000019.1:0-20712 GCA_963973375.1 uncultured Antarcticibacterium sp. | reverse complement strand
GTGACCCCTGTCTCAAACTGCGACATAGATTCGGGGGGAGGGGGGGGAGGGGGTGTGTTAAGTTGGGAGATGGGGATGTCTATTTCGTCTTCCTCAAAGACGCCAATATCATAATCAAAGCTATTATCACGCTCTGTAAACTCCCATTCCAAACCTGCATAGGTGGATGCCAATACCAGAATTAATCCAATTTGAAAAAAGATCCTGCTGTAACTTCCGATATCTGCTTTTGCATATTTCTTAACTTTCATGACCTGAGATTTATATAATGAATATTTATTCCTAATAAAAAGATCTCACTCGTTGAACAGGTAGTTCTAAAGCAGTTTTGCAGGCCAGAGGAGCTTTGATGGGGTAGATTTTTATGAAAGTAGCTCCAGTTCCTGAGTTTTTCCACAGATTATAAAGGACTCCTATAAGCCTTTAAATAATATGTGTACAACCTATTAAATTTATAAATGTATAAGCGGGTAAAATATGATAATAATCAGGAAATTAAGGATTTTCCTGAAAATAGTAACAGAGGAAAAGAGTAACGGAGTAACGAAGTAACCTTGTAACGAAGTGAGCCATAAATGAAAAAGCAAAAGAGTAAAAAAATTGATGATGATATGATTTGTTGGTTTGATGGTATGATTGTTTGTGGTTTATAGCTTGCCTCCCTCATGAAGGTTTGTAGCTAAACGTCAAATTAACGAATTAACCAATCCCGAATAAACCAGTCTTAATATTGAACTTTGAAGTAAATACGGTTAACTCCTAACTCCTAACTCCTAACTCATAACTCCTAACTAGATACCGTCTACCGACCACCGACCACCGACTACCGTCTCATTTTCAAAATGATTCTACAAATATTAATTCTAAGCCAACCTTGCCTCCCTTTTGAATTTATCCTTTGGAAATTTGATAACTTTAAAACAAAAATGTTTCAGCAGCAATTTATCCTTATAGTAACAGTATTGATTATGAGTAATTTAGTTCTTTTTGATTTTAGCGAAACCAGAGACTGGTCTGGATGGAAGATAGAGAATGATGTGGTGATGGGAGGAAATTCTACCAGTAAACTCGAACGCAGTGAGGAGGGAAATGCACTTTTCACCGGCACGGTTTCCCTTGAAAATAACGGGGGATTTGCCTCAATGCAATATCATTTTGCTTCCAAGGAGGTTAAAGGCTATAAGAAAGCAATTATTCGTTTGAAAGGGGATGGGAAAACCTACCAATTCAGGACGAAATCCAATCTAAGAGAACGGGCATCCTATGTGTACAATTTCAAAACCACCGGCGATTGGCAAACCCTTGAGATCCCCCTTAAAGACATGAAACCCGTATACCGGGGCCGGAACCTGGATATCCCTAACTTTCCCGCCCAAACGATGCAGGAAATTAGGTTCATGATTGGCAATAAAAAGGCTGAGAATTTTAGGCTGGAGATCGATAAAATAGTGATTAGTGAATAGGGATTAGTGAATATTGGGTAGTCGTTAGTAGGTAGTCGTTAGTCTGTAGCATCTCTTAGATTGGAACTACCAACATGGTAGAACCTGAAACCCGCATACATTGTGCAACCCGGTTAATGTCATTCTGAAAAAACCGCTACGAGCGGTTTCTGAAAGAATCTCTGGCGAAAAAGGAACATTTTATTATAGATAAGCTTTTATCGTAACCAAGAGATTCTTCACTACGCCTGCCTGTGGAAGGCAGTTTCAGAATGACATACGTTTCAATTGCAGCCTATCCCCTGTCCACTTTTTTCAACCTAAAACCTACAATTGAGAACCACCTAGAACCAGGCACCATGAACCATTAAAAGATAATTATTCAGAAAATTCCCCTTCATCCACATCTTTAATAAAGTCTATCAAACCTTTAAAATAGGTTTCCTGGTCGTCATACATGGCCATGTGGCTGCCTTCGGGGCAGTGAAGGTAACGGCCGTTTTGCACCTCATTGGCCATCCATTCCATTTGTTTTGGGTCCATTGTATCATGTGCGCCTCCAATGCTAAGAAAAGGTATATTGATAGACCCAAGGGCATCCTTGCGGTCCCAGTCTTTCAGGATGGCATCTCCCACGATCCCAAATTCGCTGGGTCCCTGCATAGCCACATATAATTCACCATTAACATTGTTGGAAGATCTTACCATAGGTTCAGGATACTCCTCCAAAGGTTTGCGAAGCACATGCTTTGGATAATAATTGTTGTAGATCAACTCCAGGTACCGCGGATTGGTATAGTCCTCTTTGGCCTCCAGCTCCCGGATCTCCGCCAGTACTTCGGGGTCCAGTTGAGGGCCCAGCACTTCCTTTGCGTAGGTATTATAGTCGGGAACTGAAGGCACCATGTTGGAAACAATTAGTGCCTTAAGATTTTCAGGATACGCCAGGGCGTATTCCAGCGCAAGGATGCCGCCCCAGGAATGGCCAAGTAAATAAAAATTGCTGCTATCGAGGTTCAGTGCCTTGCGCACCTGTTCTACCTCGTCTACAAACCGGTCTATCTTCCAAAGAGTACTATCTCCCGGCTGATCGCTGTATTTCGATTCCAGCTGATCGTAATAGTAGTATTCGATTTGGGCATTGGGGAAATAAGAATCAAAAGCCTCAAAATATTCGTGAGTCATTCCGGGGCCGCCGTGTAACAACAACACTTTCATTGTGGGATTATTACCAACCCGTTTGGTCCATACCTTAAACTCTCCCGAAGGAGTTTGAATAGGGATCATTTTTACACCTCCCGTTGTTTTATCATCCCTTTTCGAATAATCTAAATAAGCCGTTTCGGTGTTTTCAGCAGTAGTAGTTGTTTTGATGGTATTGGTGCAGCTTTGCAATAGCAGCAAACCAAAAAGAAGGAAAGCGTAATTTTTCATAGTGTTGTTAGTTAGTAGTGAATAGTCAGGTGGTCTGTAGCCTTTGGTCCATATAAGTTAGACAGTAGGGTATAGTTATGGTAAATGGTTTTGGGTTTTTCCCGCTGGCACCTCATTTTGGTCGCGATTGCAGGTGCTTATCAAATTATCACAAAATCATAACATCGAACCATCTAATCATCAAATCTTTAATGCTGCGTTGTTATGCCTCCACATCCTGGTCACTTTCCCTGCCGCATTTCTTTCAAAAGTGATCTTATCTCCCGCGCTTTTGTCGCTGCGTATCCAGCTAAAAGTATCGCCCTGCTCGTGTTTAAGCAACGTCATGGAGCCTGAGGGGCTGTCGGCCGGCAAGGTGATCAAGGCAAGTTGCCCATACCACTCCACCACCTGAACTTCAGATGACCAGGGCTGGTTATTATACCTCCCTAAATAGGGGGTGAGGTTGGGAGCGTCTTTCGCTTTTTTCTTGTCTTTAGCCTTCTTTAGGATATTTCCTATTTCATTACCATATTTGGCGGGATTTTCCATCGAGTTCGTCATTAAGATAATGGAAAGTTTCTCGCCCGGAGTAAGGCTTAAATTGGTACGGTACCCCGGGCAGCTACCGCCGTGGCCTACCACTTTCTCGCCATCGTTCTGGCGCACCGAGAATCCAAGGCCCCAGAAGGTATTAAAGTCGGGATCTACCCAATGTACGCGTTGCATCTCTTTTAGGGTTGCGGGTTTCAGGATTTCCTCTTTTCCATTTTTAAGCAATCGGAACTGCCAGGAGGAGAACTTTGCAAGATCTTCTACGGTAGAGGAAAAACCTGCCGCGGCTTTGATTCCGCGGGCATCAAACAGCTGCATCACGTCCCGGCTGCCATCGCGTTTTATTGAGGAATATCCGGTGGCCATTTGCTTTCCCCACTGTTCCTGGGGTAAAATAGTTTTGGTATTGTTAAGCTGTAGCGGCTTTAAAATAAGGTCTTCTATATATGTGTCATAAGGCACCCCCGAAACTTTTTCTATCACCTCTCCCAGGAGGCTCATCGCCAGGTTGCTGTACTGCCAGTAGGTGGAAGCGGAGTAGAGGGTTTCCTGGTTTCCGAGTTTTTCATTCATTTCCTCACTGGTAGGAAAAGGAAAATCCGGTCCCGTCCAGTAAGGCGCATCAGCCTCCCGGGGCAGTCCGGAAGAGTGGGTTAAAAAGGAACGTATGGTAATAGGCCCGCTTTCCTCGTATTTCTGCTGAATATTGAAATTGGGTAGATGAACAGAGATTGGATCATCCAGCCGAAGTTTGCCTTCCTCATACAGATTCATGATCGCGATAGAAGTGAATAGTTTGGAGATGGAGCAGATGCTGTATATGGTTTTAGGAGTCGCCGCTACCTGCCCTTCCTCATTGGAATAGCCGTAACCTTTGCTCCACAGCAGCTCCTGATCCTTCACTATCCCCACTGAAAGTCCGGGGAGATTGTCATATTCCAGCTGCGCCTCCAACCAGGTATCTATTAGGTTAAATGCATCGCGCAAACTGTCATTTTCTGAAGTCTGTGCGTGGGAAGTTAAGCTGAATAAGGAAATGAGAAGTAGTAAAGTTGATTTCATGAGAACCTTGGTTAGTGTTAAGGAAATTTAGGAAAAAAAATCGGCCCCACAGCTCCCAAAAGGGGAGTTATTGCATAGTTCAGTCTTTTTGGGGTGAAGGGGGAAAGTTATTTTTTGCCTGCCTGGCGCAGGCTAGTTTGTAGTCAGCGGTCGAATTAACGAATCAACGAATCCCGAATAAACCAGTCCTAATATTGAACTTTGAATTAAATACGATTAACTCCTAACTAGAATACCCTCTACCGTCTACCTATTACCGTCTCATTTTCAAAATGATTCTACAAATATTAATTCTAAGTCAACCTTGCCTCCCTTTGGAATTTATCCTTTGGAAATTTGATAACTTTAAAACAAAAATGTTTCAGCAGCAATTTATCCTTATAGTAACAGTATTGATTATGAGTAATTTAGTTCTTTTTGATTTTAGCGAAACCAGAGACTGGTCTGGATGGAAGATAGAGAATGATGTGGTGATGGGAGGAAATTCTACCAGTAAACTCGAACGCAGTGAGGAGGGAAATGCACTTTTCACCGGCACGGTTTCCCTTGAAAATAACGGGGGATTTGCCTCAATGCAATATCATTTTGGCGCCAAAGATATTAAGGGCTATAAGACAGCAATTATTCGTTTGAAAGGGGATGGGAAAACCTACCAGTTCAGGACGAAATCCAATTTAAGAGAACGGGCATCCTATGTGTACGATTTTAAAACTACAGGTGAATGGCAAACCCTTGAGATCCCTCTTAAAGATATGAAACCCGTTTACCGGGGCCGTAACCTGGATATCCCTAACTTTCCCGCCCAAACAATGCAGGAAATAAGGTTTATGATTGGCAATAAAAAGGCCGAGAATTTTAGACTGGAGATCGATAAAATAGTGATTAGTGAATAGGGATTAGCAGATAGTCGTTAGTTGTTAGACTTTTTTGCATTCCCTTTGGGGCAGGGGGAAAAACCAAAAAAGTTCCCTCTATTAATTTTTAATCTTCAAGCTGCCTGGTTTGATCAAACAATTTAGGGTTTTTTCCCGCTGGGAAGTGGAACCAACATTGGCCGGGAAGTACTACTGTGCAGTTGTGGAATTTTTTAAGCTGCCTGGTTGTAACGAAACCAGCGGGTATTCTACTAATAGGATGATCATTACCCACACCTATCTAACTCCTCAATATGAAGATTAAATACATCCTGCCTGTTTTATTCATAACATTCTTATTCACGGGTTGCGTAGAAAGAATTGTAACCATCACCGGACAAAATACCACCCATCCCGAATTTTCATCTGGCAGAGAAAATTTTAAAAGCCGGATTTCAGAAATTATAAATTCAGAAGATATCAGTATTTCCAGCGGAAGTGTCAAAACTTCAGGTGAGACAGCCTATAATTTTCTTAGTGTAGATATTATAAGCTCAACTGACTTTCCTTCCGGTGGTATTAAATTTTCAAAACTTGCCGGCGAGATAGCGAAAGTAGTGGAAGAAGATATCGAAAATATAGACGATTATAAGAAACTGAAGATTGAGGTGAGCACTACTGTAATGGAGAATGATACAGAACATACGCGAACATTCAGAAAGGAAATTAGTCTGTAGTGATTAGTAGGTAGTCGTTAGTTGGTTGTGATTGTTGTGAATGTTTTAGAGGAAATGAGGGAGAGATGGGGTGCACAGCGCCAGCAGGCCGTTTGGAAAGCTGAGTTTCTTATTCCAACGAGCGATTTTAAATTGCTACATGTTTATTTTTAGAACAAAAATAATGGAGACCGGGATGTGATTGTCGTTAACCACCTCTTTTACTTTTATAAGCTCAAAACCGGAAACCCTGAATACCTCTGTCCAGCTTTCCAAAGTTCGTGCAAACCAGGGATGGGGTTGTACAAACTTTCCCGTTAATCCCTTCCAGGAATCTTCAATCCATTGATCTTTATATGGCAATTCATTCATGAGGAGGAAGGAGGGATGGAGCGTTTGAATGAAAATAAGTCCTGGATTGGTCAATACTCTTTGTAGGGCAATTAATAGTTGTGGAACTTCATCTTTTTGATACAGACAAAAATTAAAAACAACGGCATCAAATGGAGCTTCGGGAATACTCACTCCTGCAATGATTTCCTCATAGGTGAGCTTGAAATATTTTTGAGGTCCTTTCTTGCGGGCAGTCTCTAATAACGCTTCGGTGGCATCAACCCCGCATACTTTATTTTTTCCATGAGATAAAGCCCGGGTTAACCAACCTTCCCCACATCCAAGATCTAAAATATGTAAAGGTTCATAATCCTTAATAATTTGTACTATGGCAGGGTTGGTTAGCTTTCTGGAAGCGATTCCTTCCTGCTCTACAATACGTGACCACTCCCCGGCATTGATAGCCCAGGATTTAATTATTTCATTGTCCATATTCATCTTTTTTAAAAAAAATATATAATAAGGGCCTGCTGTTTTAAAGCAGGCCCATACTTAATTATTGAATTAATAACCTTTTAAATTGCAGGATCGGCCGGGGTGTTAGGGTTACTGTTTCTTTCTCTTTCCGGATAAGGGTAGAAATTCCTGTTTCGTTCCTCATTAAAATTACCTGCTGAGGTACTGGGTTGTGGCCTGTTAAACCTCCTGCTATCTTCCAAACTTAATCCCTGAAGAAAAAGCTCTGCTCTCCGGTTTAAATAGACCTCCATTAAAACCGCATTTACAGTCATCTCTCCGGTAAAAGGTCCAAGATTGGCATTTACTCCTAATGGATCATCATTATCTGTTCTTACTTTGTTAAGGGCAGCAACGGCTGCTCCAATATCTGGAGTAGCTTTTCTCAAATGTGCTTCGGCAAGGATCAGGTTCATCTCGTCTGGCAAATAAACCGGGATTGATTCTGTGTTCTCATCAAAAAATCCTGCCAGATCCTCAATAGGAAGACCATTTTGATTGGTTGCATCAAGGGGAATAAGGTAAAAATCTATTCTGCCATCGGCAGGATTAAGATTAAATTCCTGAGGCAGACCAAACCTGTCACGTGGTTTCCAGTTAGGAGCATTATTTAAGTAAACCCTTCCCCAAATGGGATTTAGGTTAAGAAGATCGTATTTAAACACTGAAACCGAACTTTGATCAACATTATTGGCAGCCGTAATTGCCTCCTGGTATTTTCCGACAAAAAGATTATAACGTGCAAGCATTGCCTGAATAGTATTTGAAAGGTCAATATTCCCTGCAGTAACTTCAGAAGTAAATTCTGAAGAAACCGGTGTGGCAGCGATCAAAGATGCCGCCTCTGTCAACTGTTGAATTGCAAACTCCAGCCCGGCTTGTCTTGTTACAAACTGAGCATTGTTATCCTGATTTGTTTGGATAATCACATTCTCAAAATTCTGGGCCAGAGATCCAACTGCTAGTGCCTTAAAAAGTTTGGTAAAAGCAAGAATTCCACTTTGGGTCCCCGGCTCCCAATTAAGTGCTGGTACACTGGCTTCAATATCCTCTGCTACTTTTAAAACCCTGTAGTTGGTGCTCCACATTCCATCAATATTGGTGTTGAAATTTGGTAAGACTGACCCTCCCGCTTCAAGTTCAATCAAGTTCTGGAAGGTTGACATTATAGCAACCTCCCGGGTTGTAATTGCCGGAGTTTCCACAATCCATCTAAGGCCTGTAGTTGAATATAATTGCTGCATACCTACAGTGGCAGCAAGCACTCCTTCCCTTGACGAAAATGTTTGTTCATTGGTTGCCGCGTTAGGATTCTCAAAATCTGTATCACAGGAACTGCTCAAAATAAGAAACAGAATTGCTACTAGTTTTATATCTATATATTTTTTCATTTTTTCCATCTTTAGATTAAAAGCTTACATTAATTCCCAACTGGTAAGTTCTTGGAATAGGAACAGCACCAAAATCCATCCCTCTTACATTGCCCTGGGCATTTGTATTAATTTCGGGATCCCATCCACTATAGTTATCCCATGAAATAAGGTTTCTTCCTACCAGGTTGAGCTTAATCTTGTCAATATGTTTAAAGGGTTGAGCAATTGAATATCCAAGAGATATTTCTCTTAATTTCACGAATGAACCATCTTCCACAAATTCTTCAAAGATTCCTGCTTGGGCACCTCCATATCCTTTTGGCCTGTTACCTAGTAACTCTTCACCCACATTTGAACCTCCTCCAAAAATAACATTATCAAGGAGCCTTCTGTTCCAGTTGAATACATCAAATCCCTGAACAGCATCAAACTGGATCCTGAAGTCAAAGTTTTTATAAGAGAGTTCATTAATTAATGACCCATACCAATCTGGATTAGGATCTCCAATAACCTTTGATGATGATCCATCAGGATTTCTTCCGGTTCTGGGATAACCTGCTGCATCAAGCAGAATATTTCCTGCCTCATCCCTCGCATAGAATTGCCTGTAGAAAACTCCAAGGGATTCTCCTTCTATTACATAATTGGTACTAAAAGTTCCCGCCAGGGCAAAGCGTTGGCCTGCAACATTGGTTATTTCATTTTCATTACTGGTATAAGTAGTAACAATATTCCAGTTGAAATCCTGAGATCTTACGGGATTTGCTCTAAAAAGCACTTCTATTCCTGTATTTTCTAAAGTTCCCACACTTTCAAACCTTGAGCCAAAACCGGAAGTTGGTGCTAGTTCCCGGTTAAGTAAAAGATCAGAAACTTCCTGTTTATAATAGGTAAATTCAAGTCCTAACCTGCCATTTAGGAAGCCCGCATCAAAACCTACTTCCACCTCAGATTGTTTTTCGGGGGAAGCGTTTATATTTCCGAGTTGAGAACCTATTAGAAGGCTGTTTTGTCCATTGAGGGAGCTTGGTATAAAGTTGGTAAATCTGCTAAAGGCAGGTAAGGCACCTAAACCTCCGGATTGCCCCCAGGCAGCTCTAAGTTTTAAGGTATTAAAATTATCACCCAAACTGTTTGTCCAGAAGTCCTCTTCTGAAATTATATAGGAAATACCCGCTTTTGCATATAGCTGGTTTCTTTCATCTTTGGCAAAAACTGAAGAACCATCGGTTCTCAGGGCACCATTTATAAAAAGTTTGTCTTTAAATCCAAAGGATTGCTGTATGAATCCACCCCATAGGGAAAAGGGTATTCTGCTCTCACCCTGCTCCAGAATACTCCCTGAGCTCGCAGTTTCTATTACCGGTGGTAGCCCTGTAGCATTAATCCCCATAGTTTCTATTTCCTGAAATTGATAGGTTCCTCCAATAGTGGTGGTAGACTCTAAAGCTTCAGAAATCATTGCTTTGTAAGAAAGATTCAAATCACTGTTATACTGAAAGTTATTCCTGTCTGACCGGCGGGCATAACCATCTCCCTGGGGAGAAGTATTATTTACCGGAATAAATGCCGAACCAGATTGGTTATAGTAATCAAGTCCCAGAACGTAAGCCGCAGTAAGATTATCTGTAATATCTGCCTTAAGCGAGAAACTGGTTATAAAACGGTTGGTCTTGTTCCCAAACTTAAAGCGTTCTACTGCTTCTGCAGGATTGGTTCGGGGTACCAGGAGTGAAGTTACCGGATAAACCCCCGATTCATTTGGGGCAGGATTAATGGAATTGTCACTGAAAACAAATCCTGTTAGAGCTCCGTATGTTGCATTTATCCCCCCATTGGGAATATCATTGCTAGTACTTCTGGCAAAATTAAAATCTCCGGTTATCTCCAACCAGTCAAAAGCTTTTTGTACAATATTGGTCTTAAAATTAATTCTTTTAAAATCTGAATTTTTCACAATTCCCTCATTGTCCAGTTGTGAAGCCGAAATATAATATCTGGTATCTTCTCCCCCTCCGCTTACGGACAGAGAGTTTTCAAATCCGTACCCTGTGTCAAAAATTTCTTCCTGGAGGTCATATCTTTCAACAGGAACCGTTGCCAAATTTGCCCTGTCAAAAGGGTCTACCCAGGCTAAAGGAGCTGTGTTATAGGGGATCTTTTTGCGAAGAGAATTGGCCCGGAAACTGGAGGTGTAGGAAAATTGAGGATCTCCAATTTTTCCTTTTTTAGTAAAGATTTGCACCACACCATTGTTTGCTCTGGATCCATAAATTGCAGATGCCGCAGCACCTTTAATTACCTCAATACGGGCGATATCATCGGGATTGATATCGGCAAGTCTGTTTTGTGCATTACCACCAATATCTATAAGCTCATTGCTGGCATTGTTCAGGATCACCCCATCAAGAATATATAAAGGTTGGTTTCCGCCAAGGCTGCTCGCTCCCCGAAGCAATACCGAAATCCCTCCTGCAGGATCTCCGGAATTCTGTGTAACAAGGGCCCCTGTTATTTTCCCCTGCAGCGCCTGGTCAACCTGCACCGCAGCATTATTGGTAAGGTCCTCTGCATTTACTGAAGAAATGTTGTTCCCCAGAGCCCTTTTATTGATTCCAACCACGGTTCCTGTCACAACCACCTCATCGAGGTTAAGCAGGTCTTCTCTTAAACTAAAATCCTGATTGATCTGGGTTTGAGTTCCAGTTGTAATCCTTATTTTTTCTGCTTTAAATCCTATAAAATTGGCCGTCAAAGTATAAGCTCCTGGAGCAAGTGATGCGGTAAACCGGTAATTTCCGTCAAAATCTGTAGATGCTCCAAAATTGGTGTTTTCAATGTAAACAGCTACCCCTATCAAAGGTAAATTACCATTATTATCTGTCACCTTCCCCGTGAATACATATTCGGTTGATTGGGCGATTAGGGGAGTAATCTGGAATAAAAAAAACGCCAGACCCAGCGTTATTTTTAACATACCCGGTCTAATTAAATAGTTCTTCATACTTGGTTAGTTTAATTGGTTATTAGAAATAATTTGTAATGATAAAGCAGGTTTTTTCCTTTATATTCCACAGAATTTATTTGTTCACCCACCCATTTTTCCATTTTACTTTAAAAAAACTGCTACCAATTTAGCGTGGCTTTTTAATTAAATACTTAAAAAGTCTACAAGCAGTCCGTATAAAGTTTTTGGTATATCTAATATAGAAAAAAACTTGGAATGACCATCTTCTGGGGAAAAACCCTCAAAAGTGAGAATAGAATAGGGAACAGCTTACCGTGCGGAAAGGGTTGGTTTCGTCTTTTTTCAACCTACAATCTGGAACCGCTAATTGAAAACAGAAATTTTCCCTAACTTTAAAATGCTTTAAGAAAATGCAATGATGAATTTTTGATACATGATATCTGAAACCACCACACCTGGACTTTTTCTTATTTATATTCTCATATTTTTTGTCGCCATCCTGCTGAGGTATTTTGTAGCAGCGGGCGTGTTTTACTGGTATTACTACGTGTTGCGCCAGGATAAATTTGCCGGAAAAAGGCTTAGCCGGAGAGGGGGTAAAAAAGGGCAAATAAGGAAGGAGATCATTTACAGCATAAAATCCTCGGCGATCTTTGCCGCCGTTGGCGCAGCTACGTTTTGGCTGTGGCAGGAGGGATTCACCGCCATTTACCTCGATATTTCAACCTATAGCTACTGGTACCTGCCGGTGAGTTTGTTGCTCATTTTTCTCATTCACGAAACCTATTATTATTGGGTGCACCGCTTGATGCATCATCCCCGTATTTTCAAATATGTACACAAAGTGCATCACGACAGCTTAGCACCCACCCCCTGGACCGCATTTTCATTTCATCCCTGGGAGAGCGTAATTGAAGCGCTTATACTTCCGGTAATCCTGATCCTGGTGCCCGTCAACATCTTTGTGCTTGGGTTTTATCTGCTGGCCATGACCGTGAGCAGTGTGGTGAATCATCTGGATATAGAGATCTTTCCCCGGTCTTTTCTGAACAGCAGCATAGGTAAATATTTCATAGGTGCTACCCACCACCATTACCACCATGCTGAATTCCACACTAATTATGGACTTTATTTCACTTTCTGGGACCGGTGGATGGGAACGGAGAGAAATCAACCAGTCCACGAAGGGAGAGTAAAAAGTCCAAAACCACGGAATGGTGATTAGGGAATAGTGATTAAAATTTTTGTTTTTGGTTTACGGCTCATGGTTTTTTCAACAGAACGACTTACAAATTAATCGCACCAGGTGCGATTGAAACTCAGTCTTTCATGTTAGATTCTGAACCCCGCCCGAACGGTACGGGCAGGCCCGCCCGAACGGTACGGGCAGGCCCGCCCGAATGTTCCATTGGGTACGGGCGGGCAAGATCAGTATGACGTCCTGGAGGAATATTTTTACAACCCACGACTATCTTTTACCGCTTTTTTCAACCGACAATTCATAACTGACAACATCCCAACAACCCAACATCATCACTCCGTCACCTCCTCATTCCGTCACAACAGAAAAAAAGGTATCTTTGGGAAACTGACTTAAAAAATAAAAAAATGACAGGAATTTTAATAGTAGTAGGAATTGTTGTGGTGCTCCTTATATGGGGCGTTGCTATTTATAACAATCTGGTAAGTTTAAAAAATAATCGCGAAAATGCATTTGCCGATATTGATGTGCAGCTGAAACAGCGTCACGATCTCGTACCGCAATTGCTGGGAGCGGTAAAAGGATATATGGAGCACGAACGCGGAACGCTGGAAGCCGTGACCAATGCCCGTCAAAGAGCTATTAATGCAACAGGGATCAATGAAAAGATCGCTGCCGAGAAGGATCTGGGAGCTGCCCTGCAGGGATTGAATATCCAGGTGGAAGCTTATCCCGATCTAAAAGCCAGCGCCAATTTTATGCATCTTCAACAGGAGATCTCAGATATTGAGAATAAACTGGCTGCCGTGAGACGCTACTTCAACTCGGCTACCAGAGAACTGAATATCGCTATCCAAAAGTTTCCTAACAACATTTTTGCAGGTATGTTTGGTTTCACTACCCAGCCTATGTTTGACCTTGGGGTTGCCGGCCGGGAACAATTGGACGTTGCACCCGAGATCAAATTTTAAGTAGTGGCATTTGTAGGAATACACACCCAGATAAGGAGGAACAATATAAAATCTATCGCGCTCCTCATCGCATTTCCATTGCTTATCCTGGCTTCTGTATTTGCTGTGGTATATTTTACCAGCTATGATGAATTTGGCAACCCAAACCCCGATTTTGCCATTGAAACCTTTATACAGTCTATTCCGTTTGTAACGGTGGTGGTTGTGGTATGGTTCCTCATAGCATATTTTGCGCACGGTAAAATGATCTCTATGGCAACCGGTTCCAAACCTCTGGAACGCAAAGAAAATATGCGCGTTTACAACCTGGTTGAAAACCTGTGCATGAGCGTGGGGATGCCAATGCCCAAAGTAAATATTATTGAAAGCGATGCGCTCAACGCTTTTGCCAGCGGACTCAAACCAAAAGATGCTACAGTAACCTTAACCCGGGGCATCATTGATAAACTTGAGGATGATGAACTGGAAGGAGTGATTGCCCATGAATTGATGCATATAAGAAACCGGGATATTCGGTTGCTTGTGGTAACCGTTGTATTTGTTGGTATCCTGGCTTTTGTAGTTCAAATTGCCTTTCGCAGCTTTTTATACGGAAATATAGGTGGCAGCCGCCGAAGGGACAAAGGTGGCGGTCAATTGATGATAGTGATACTTATTGTGGCTTTTGTCGCCTACATTATTTCTATGATCTTTAAGTTTGCCCTAAGCCGAAAGCGGGAATATATGGCCGATAGTGGTGCTGCCGAAATGACCCGCAAACCCTGGGCCCTTGCATCAGCCTTAAAAAAGATCTCTGTAAATCATCACGTAAAAGTGAAAAGCGAGGAGGTGCAGCAAATGTTTATTGAAAATACCCCGAAGGACACATCTGCCGGACTTTTTGGCGGCCTTGGTGGGCTTTTCTCCACTCACCCGCCTATAGAGAAACGAATTAAGTTTTTGGAGCAATTCTAGAGATAGGGAATTGGGAATAGGGATTAGTTATTAGTCAGTAGTTCTTAGACGGTAGATTTTTTTTTGTTGTTTGTGGCCTGCCTGCCTGCCGCAGGCAGGTTCGTCGTTTGTTGTTCAGAGTTTATGCACAAATGTAACTACCATGACATTATCACACCATCAACCCGACTATCCTCTGTACTCCCCGCCCGTTCCGGTCGGGCGGGTTTCCACTGTGCACTCCTTTGGGAGTCATTATAGTTGAACTTTTTTGAAGTTAAAGTAACTTTTTTGGGCTCCCTTTAGGGCCGGGGTAAAAACAAAAAAGGTAACCTAACGAATCCAATAGTTTCCCTTCTGCCTACTACAAGACCTCCCCTTGTTGTCATTCTGAACGAGTCTGCCCGCAGGCAGGTGCAGTGAAGAATCTCAATAGGAATTAGGAGCTATCAAACCAACTTGATTTAGGTAAGAAACTTAATTTTCATTCCGAAGAGATTCTTTCGAAATTCGCTCGTAGCGAATTCCTCAGAATGACAGGAAGGTAGTGACGAGGTGATTAGTGATTAGTAAATAGTCAATAGTCTTTGATCGGTAGACGGTAGTTTTTGCAAATTGTGGATTCTTTTAATTGGATTTTTTCTGAAAGATTAAAGTAACTTTTTTGGGCTCCCTTTAGGGCCGGGGTAAAGCCAAAAAAGTGTAATCTATCGAACATAATAGTTTCCCTTCTGCCTACTACAAAACCTCCCCTTGCTGTTATTCTGAACGCGTCTGCCGGCAGGCATACGAAGTGAAGAATCTCAATAGGAAGTAGGAGCTATCAAACCAACTTGATTTAGGTAAGAAACTTAATTTTCATTCCGAAGAGATTCTTTCGAAATTCGCTCGTAGCGAATTCCTCAGAATGACAGGGAGGGCTTAGAACTTTGAATTAAGAATTATTCACTACTCACTACTCACTAATCACTGCTCAATACTCACATCGAATAAATCCCATACAACGAGATAGAATCCAGAATCCCGTGTGCGAGAATTAGGGGAAGGATACGGCGGCCGTTGAATAAAAAAATTGCACCAAAGATAAAACCAATAAGTGCGGTAGAGATGATCCCACCAATGCCCTGCCATGCGTGCATGAGTCCGAAGATAAACGAGCTAATGATCACTGCCCACCAGGGAGACCAATCATTACGGCCAAGGAGGACATCCAGGGAATTGATAAGAAATGCACGAAACACCAGTTCCTGTAAGAAAGCTGCGGTAACCCACACCAGGATAAGCGCAAGGAGGAGGAGCGGGAGATTGTCCTGCAGGACCATAAGATGGGAAATGTCCGGCTCGTCTCCAACAGCAGTTACCAGAGGCCGTACAAAGCCTGAAACCACAAAAATTAATATGATAGTGCCCAGGGTGATCAACAGCGTTTGCCACCATTTGGGGCCGGGTGCAAATCCCAGTTGGCTCCAGGCCCAGCCGCCGGCCTGCTTGTTAAGCAGCAGGATGGCTGTTATGAATACCGAATTGGTGATTATAAGCCAGAATCCCGGGCTTGTAGGATCCAGAAAAGATTCATTAAACCAGGTATGACCCAGGTATTGCATCACAAAATGCCCCGCAAGCAGGATCATAAGGGAAATACCAAGGATCACCTGCACCTCTTCATCCCGAATTAAAGGGCGCACAAAATTTTCCTGATAGCGCCTGCGTGTAAAAATTTTCATTTGGTTATCCTGAATGATCAGAGAGAATTTATAATTAAAACTATGGTTTCCAATAATTTCAACCAACAAAAATAAGCTTCTGTTCAATTTAAAATGAAAAAAGAGTGGCTTTTTTTACAGGCCCACAATAAATTCATAGAAATAGACAGCTGGAAAAAATATTCGGCAAAAATGGGGGAAATCCCCCATATATTTCCATTTGTTTTCTGCGGCAATAAAATATCTTTTTGGAATGAAACAAAAGAAATATTCTATTGTTACCCTATTATAAAAGCTTTGATATCAGCTTGTTTTATAAGATCCTGAAGTATCTTTGTATATCATAACCTCTACTATGGAAAATACAGGTTTTGAATTCTGGATGTTCGTGGCTGGCCTGGGAATGTTCCTCTTTGGAATGCGTCATCTTGAAGACAGCCTGAAAGCCCTTGCGGGAAAATCCTTCCGTAACCTGCTGCAGCGATTTACCAATAAAAACTGGAAAGGCATCCTTACAGGTGCTTCGGTTACCGCCATCCTTCAAAGCAGCACCATGGTTACCCTGCTCGCCCTTGCGTTTCTTGGTGGGGGGATGATAGGGTTGAAAAATGCGGTGGGAATTGTACTGGGAGCAAACCTGGGAACCACCTTCACCGCCTGGATCGTGGCTACCTTCGGTTTTAAAATGGATATTGCCGATTTCTCTTTTCCCTTCCTCGCCGTGGGGATCCTGAGTTATCTGTTTTTACACAGCCGACCCTTTCTTAAAAACATTGGCGGACTCCTTATAGGCTTCGGGTTATTATTCCTTGGGCTGGATTATATGAAAGTGGCCATAGAAAATGTGGCCGGCCAAATTGATATTACTGCTTTTGCCCAATATGGTCTATGGACCTTTGTGATAGTGAGTATTTTAATTACCGCGCTCATCCAGTCCAGCTCGGCAATGATCGTAATCATTCTAAGCGCCCTTAATGCCGGTTTTATAGATATTTACCAGGCTGTGGCCATGGTAATTGGTGCCAATATAGGAACAACCTCCACGCTTGTTTTTATATCGCTGGGGGGCACCGCCGATACCAAAAGGCTTATGCTGGCGCATGTGATCTTCAATATAGTCACCGGTACCCTTATTTTTTTCCTCATAAAACCCCTGGTGTATGTTACCTATTTTGTGTTTGAGGTCAAAGATCCACTTATGGAGCTGGTTTTGCTTAATTCCCTGCTCAATTTAATTGGTATCCTGTTGTTCTATCCTTTCCTGGGGCTTTTTGAAAAATTCCTGAACAGCCTGTTCCAGAGCCATACCCCTAAAGGTGAGACCCTGTACGTAAAGAACATTTCGCCCAAAGTGCCAGATGTTGCCCTGGAGGCACTTGATAAGGAATTGATACAGGTATATATGTACACCCGGGAATTTTTGAAATTGAGCCTTGGGATTGCTGAAAATGATAAAAACCACGAGTCACATTGGAAAAAGATATTTGCCAGTGCCAGCGGCCTTATGAAAAAATATGAAAAACTGAAAAGACTGGAAGATGAGCTTACTACCTATTACGCCCAATTGCAAATCGAAAACCTGTTGCCTAAGGAGGGTGCCCATCTCACCGCCAGTATGATGGGGTTAAGGTCCTTTATTTATGCCGCCAAGGATATGAAAGATGTTTTACACAATATTATGTTCATGATGGAAGCCGGTGACCCCATTGGAGAGGAAGTGCTTCACCGGTTAAGGGAAATGGTGAACATTCGCCTGGCTGAGGTAGATGGTATTTTAAAGGAAAAGGATCCGGAAACAATTCCGCCGGACTGGCACCAGGAAAATGAGAAATTCTATAATGACCTCATTGGATATGTTTATAACCATTTAAAGGATAATCATAAAAGGGAAGTTCCGGTTTCTACAATGACCAATGTGATCAACCAGGCAGTCTCTTCGCTGGACAATCTTTGCAGCGCTATTATTTACTGGAAACTGCAACGCGATACCACGATAGATACCCCAGACAGGGAACAGCTGGTATAGATTCTTAAATTCAGTAGGTTTTGAAGGTAGAATTGAGGGTGAAAATTCCTTTGATCCCACAGCCTTATAAATAGCTGATGGAATTTTTAGGGGATAGCAAGCCCGGGTAGATCTAACTACCCAAATTAAGATTTTAGTATACCTGAAAGTTTTGAAAGCGGACTTATATTCCTTTGGGGCAGGGAAGAAAAAACCCGTTTTCAGAAAACTCTAATAGAAGCGGTATTCTAAAAAGGACTGAACCACATTTACAGAAGCACTTAATATCGTAAAAAAGATAAGGGCAAGTACAAATGCAACAATGATCTTAACAAGAACGTTGAAACCTGAAGTGGTTTGCTTGTAATTTTCGACAAATACGTTTAGCGTTTTCATAGGGATAGATATTTACTTTAAAACTCTGTCTTAAAGTTAAATAGATATTAAATATTTCTGAAAATTTTTCGCTAAAGAGGAAATTTATTGGGTGAAATACCGGGTTTTTTAACTCCAAAATTTAAAGCGCCCGTATATCACACATAGCTAAGCTTTACACCGAAAAAATAAGGTAGTTTGTCTTAAATACTGAAAGAAAAATCCTACAAAATAATATGATTAGCATCAGTTTTTGGGGCTCATATTCATGAAAATTAATTGTGAAAAGCAAATTGCAACGTATAAGATGATTTTATAGTATTTCATTTTGAAAAAAAATTGTCAAGGCAATCGCTTAAAAATAAGGAATGCTGTTTTTGGTTTTAAATTTGTTAAATTTACTTACTGCCAATTATCTCTTATGATCTCAAAAGCTGTTTTTGCTTACTTCAGGGAACGTTTCCCTCCAATTAACATGGCTTTGTTCACCATCCTCTTTTTTACCGTGCAGGCGGTATGCAGTTTTTTCATTGCACAACAGCTGGAAAGACCGGTATGGTGGTTTTTGCTGGGGATTCCGGCAGTGATCTCATTCTTCTTCAGGCTCAGGGTGTTTGATGAGATCAAGGATTTTGATATAGACATGCGCAACCATCCGCAGCGGGTTTTACAATCTGGCCGCATACACCTTAAACATTTAATAAGCCTTTCCGTTTTAGGAACTGTAGTTGAAATTATATGGTCGTTGCTTTCAGGTTGGCCGGTTATATTGGTCTGGCTTATAGCCGTGGGCTATTCACTACTTATGAGATATGAATTTTTCACCGGCAAATTCCTGAACAAATATTTGCTGCTCTATGCTACTACGCATATGCTGGTAATGCCTTTGATCATATTGTGGGTTTATACCGCATTTCATCCCCCTCTGGAGATCCTTTTACCTTTTTATATCCTGGCGGCACTCAGCCTCCTGTCCGGGTTTTCTTTTGAGGTTGCAAGGAAAATACATTCGCCTGTAGCAGAAAGGCCGGGGGTAGATTCTTATTCGGGAAGCCTCGGATATTCCGCATCTGTGGTCCTGGTGTTGTTGTTCCTGCTTGGGGGAGTGCTTGTTCAGCTTTATTTGCTAAGCCTTATTGACGCCCGGCTTTGGTCATATATACTTATTGGAGTTGTTTTCTTCTTTGCGCTGTTGTTGTATGTAAACAACTTTTTCCGGCCTAACGAAAAAAGTCTCCGACTGGCAGAGAAAATGGTTTCCCTTTTTATGCTCGCCGCTTACCTGAGCATCATAATTGAAGTTCAATTATAATGATAATTTATGGAGATAAATTGACCCAGGAAGTGGGAGGAAAGGCCTCCGGACTTTACCGCCTTAGGGAAATGGGATTGCAGGTGCCAGATTTTATGGTGATCCCTTATGAGAATTTCAGGGCGTTCATTGCTGAAAATAATGATCCGGAAATAGTGAAGGCGGCCTTGCTTACATATGAACTCCCCGCGAAAGATCAAAACCAATTGAATAAGATCCTGAAGGAATGGAACTTTCCGCAGGAACCTGTAGTTGTGCGATCCTCAGTCCTGGATGAAGATGGAAAGAAGAATGCCTTTCCCGGAATGATGGACACATTTCTTAATATATCAACTGCGGAAGATCTTAAACTTGCTATTGCAAAATGTGCCGCCAGCGCCTGGTCTCAAAGGGTAATGGAATATCGCAGGCAACAGAACCTGAGCCTCCAGCCTAAACCGGCGGTGATCATCCAGAAGCAAATAAACCCGGACGCAAGTGGGGTACTGTTTTCTACTTTCCCGGAATATCCTCAGGAAATGGCAATTCACGCTGTCTATGGATTTGGAGAAGGCCTTATGAATGGCACTGCGGAAGGGGATGAATTCTATTTCGAAAAGTCGGCAGCTATCCTGCACCGCCAAAACATACTGCATAAAGAATATTATCTTGAAAGGGCTGAAGGTGGCGGACTCAAAAAACAACCGCTGGAGGCTGAGAAACAACATATGCCCTGCCTGGGGCAAGAGGTATTGGAGCAATTGTTTGCAAGTGCAACCACGGCCGAAAAAATTGCAGGTTATGCGCTGGATATAGAATTTGCGGTTAAAAACAGCGAAATTTTCTTTTTACAGGCGAGGCCTGTAACCCGGGAGATCCCCGTGATCGTGGTTTATGATAATTCCAATATCCAGGAAAGCTATTGCGGGGTTACCACTCCACTTACTTTTAGTTTCGCATCCCGTGCCTACAAAACCGTTTACAGGCAAACCATGCAGGTA
>CAXAZV010000018.1:0-20726 GCA_963973375.1 uncultured Antarcticibacterium sp. | reverse complement strand
GTGCGACAGATGAAAAAAAACTGGTAGATTCGGTACCTAACATATTCAGAATAAAAATATCTGAATCACTGGTGTCCTTAGGGTTCAGCTTAAAATGATCAAATCTATAAGCTGAAGCATAGTAATAATTTCTAAAAAGCTTTTGTAAATGGAGAACACAAGAAACACTTCTTAGACTATGAGTCTTCTGAAAATTAACTTTCAGAATTTCACTCAGGTTGGAATCTACTGTTATTACTTCTTTATTCTCACGTAAGGCAAATACCCTTACTGCTTTCAGTCGTTCCTTGAAAACTTTTCTAGCCCTTTCCCCCCCCATATCCCCATGTGACCCCACGTTGAAAAAAGTAAAATAATTAATTTTAAATGTGCCGTCCTCCTTTAAATGGTCATAATACGTGGCAAACGAATCAATCCCACAAGAGAGGCCGGTCCCAGCCGTATTCCCAATGTTCAGATTAATGTTGTTTAAAGCTGTTGGTTGAATATTTATTTTATATAACGCAGGGTTGGCCAGGCACAAGGCGGGAATCAAATAGTGCTGTAAACTGTAATGCAACTTTTCAGATACAGGGCCTTGAAGTTTTATGTCATAACCATTTTCCAAACCCAAATACAGTAAACCAACAAGGAAAGCATCTAAATTTTCAGTCACCAGATATTTTTGATACCCTCCTGGAAATTTATACCATAAAACCTCTGGTTTACCACCAATATTTATTTCAGAAGAAATAATCACAAAATCATCTTCAATTTTTACTATTGGTTTATTTATGACTATCATAATTTTTTCACCTCCTCCTCTACAATCTTATATTGCTTTAGGACTCGCTTCTTTACAATATCCCTTTCAAGCTCTGGTCTTACAAGTTTACTATTATACTCAATACCCTGATATATCAGATTATGATCATTAACTGCCTTCAGGATCCATTTTCTTATTTCTTCCGGATCTTCGGGATCCTCAATAAGAAACCCGCCCTTTTCATGTTCAATAATTTCTGCGGTAGCCCCTCCGGGATTTGATTGAATGGGAAAAACCCCCATTACTATTGCTTCCAATAGAGTGTTGGGCATACCGTCAGAAATACTGTTTCCTATATATATCAGAGATCGTCCCATTAAAGTTAAGACCTCTTTATGAGAGATCTGTCCCAATTGAGAAAGATTAGTCCAGGTATCCATGCCTTTTTCCTGAATGTAATTGGTCACGGCAGCATTATCTCCAAAAATTATAATTTCATAATTGAGCAATTGATCTCTCAATGGAAATAGAGCTTCTAAGATCTGATTACATCGCCCTAGCTTCCCCTGGTAGCCTTTAATTAAAATGGTTTTTCGGGAATTTAATGGTTTCGTAAGTTTCTCCCATATTTCAAGGTCATATCCTCCACCACCGGGATAAGCTCCTAAAAATTTTCCTTTGAATCCATGGTTAACAGCAACATTATAATCCCGGTTGCAATCAGCAAACATATAGTGGAATTCAGGTAACGTTTTTTTAATGTCCTTTAAATCCTCTGTATTCTGCTGCCTGAAAAAAAGATCATTTCCCCAGGCCGAAAAGATCCATTTAATTTCCGGATATTTTTTCATGACACGCAAAATCGGATATGCGCCGGTTTGAAGCACAAAACTCTGAACAACATCTGGTCTTATTTCTTTAATTTTTTCTTCAATGGTTTTTGCAAGATTTCTCTCATTAAAATTGTTAACGATTCCATCTAATACCGGAAGATTTTTTTTGATCCAGTAACGTCCTGGATATTTTATACGGTACCTCCAGCCAATAATTTGATGTACAAAATTTATCTTCTCTACATAAGTATTAGAATCAAAAACATCGATCCAATAAACCTCATGCCGGGAATCCCTTAACTGCTCGGTCCAGTTAAAGAAATGAGGGGCAAATATGGAAACCATTAGAATTTTCATCACTGAATATCTAATCTTTGGATAACTTCTTTCAAATGATCTTCAGATAAGTAATACTTGATTACAGAATAATCAACATTCATCTTTCCGGAGGATGCCTTCCATTCCTGATACATCTGTGTCAGGATGTGTATGATCCTTTCCTCGTCATCTATTTCCGACCACCAGGGATACTTCTCTCCTAACAATCTGAGAGCCTCACTTTTTTTAGGACCTAACAACAATATAGGCTTATTTGAGCTTATAGAATGTGGAAATTTGCCCGGAAGAAACGGACTAATATCAGATTTGGCTTCTAAAATAATGTTTACTGCTGCGTGCTGCTGCATTTGATAAACCAAATCAAAACTCAAATAGTCGTCACTAACAAAAATATTCTCATTTTTACCTGCAGTATCCAACCGTTTATTATTGCCTCCCAGGAAAATTAGTTTAGCCAATTCATTCGCTTCAGGATTAGTCATTAAAAACTTTTGAAAAGCATTTACCAGAAACTCGGGGTTTCTGGCTCCCAATAAATTTCCTGCATGAAGAAGATTAAATTTTTTTGGATCAAAAAATTCCGGAAAATCTTTTCCATTTATTTCTTTCTCCGTAACCTGGTGAGGGATTATTACTCCTGTTTTTAAAAACCCGGAATAGAACTGGCCCATCCATTCTTTAAGCAACAAACTTGGAAAGGCAGAAAAGGCCGCTTTTTCTGAGATTTCTCGTATAAATGACTCTTTCTTTTCAGCCCCCGATTCCCTCCAGGTATAGGGCCTAGGGTAATGGTGCATAGGATAGGGATCATGCATATAAGCCATCCACTTCGAGTGCCATACAGGTATTTTTAAAAGGGCATGATGTGGTCTGAAACTTCCACCTTTGCTCAAAGTTAATATCAGATCTGGTTCAAAGTCAACCTTTTTTAGGGAAGAAATAATACTATTACGATCGTTAAAAAGAGTAAACGAAAAACCGAAGGCCTTCTCCAAAGGTTTATGTAGGGACAATTTAAATTTATAGCGTAAAAAGCGCTCAAACCTGCTTAACAAAAACAGTATGCTTTTTCTATTCTCATTAATCGCCACACATGGTATTCCATCCAATTGAATGTCACTGCGGGTGTAATGATAGACAACTACCTCAAATCCTGCTTTTTTTAAATTTTCTATTAAAGCTACCCGGCCTTTAGTTCCACTGCTATCCTCTACATCTATAGACTCAGCAACAACCAGGATAAATTTTGTTTGAAAAGGTTTCAATAAGATCGGGCTTTGGTGGTAAAGCTATCACTTCTCCCTACAATTTCCAATACTTCCGGGTATGGAAATTAACCTGATATTAGGCTTTTAATGTAAAGCTCATGTAATCTCTCAGGGGAATAAATTTAATTATTACCTTCGCTATTATCGAAACTGTTTTAATGAAAATAGATCTCATTGCCGGAGCCAGACCCAATTTTGTTAAGATAGCTGCAATTATCCACGCTTTTAATAAATCAGATCATCATTTCGAATATCGCTTGATCCATACCGGTCAACATTATGATGAATCTTTAAGCGGAGGTTTCTTTAAAGATCTTAAAATACCAAACCCGAATATTAATCTGGATGTTGGGAGTGGCAGTCAGGCTGTACAAACCGGAGCAATAATGATGGCCTATGAGCAAGTTCTTATCAAAGAAAAACCCTGGCTTTGTATGGTAGTTGGGGACGTAACTTCCAGCATGGCCTGCGCAATTACTGCAAAAAAAATGCAGGTAAAAGTAGCTCATGTCGAAGCCGGATTACGTTCTTTTGACTGGAGTATGCCGGAAGAAATAAACCGCGTTCTTATTGATAGCATAAGCGATTATTGCTTCACCACCACATTGGAAGCCAAACATTTGCTCATAGAAACAGGCAGGAAAGAAGACCAGACCTATTTTGTTGGCAATACCATGATAGATACACTATTAAATTTTAAAAATAAATTTCGCAAACCCCTGATATGGGATGAGTTAAAACTAACAGAGGGAAATTTCATCATTTTGACTCTGCATCGTCCGGGAAACGTTGATGAGATCGAAAAACTGGAAGTTACAATTAAGACTATTCTCATTCATTCTCAAGATCTCCCTGTGATATTTCCTGTTCATCCCAGAACAGCAAAAATTCTAAATCCCAACATTTGGAAGAACAAAAATCTTCATGTAATTGAACCATTAAGCTATCTTGAATTTAACTTTTTGGTGAACCGAGCAAAAGCGGTAATTACTGATTCAGGTGGAATCACTGAAGAAACTACCGTTCTTGGAGTACCTTGTCTCACCTTAAGGAATAATACGGAAAGACCGGAAACTATTAACCAAGGCACCAATGAATTAATTGGAACAGATCCTGCAGCAATCGCTCCAGCCATGAAAAAATTATTCAATGGAAAGTGGAAAAAAGGAAACATTCCAGATTTATGGGACGGAAAAACAGGGGAAAGAATTATTAATATATTAAGTCACCTTTCTCTTCCCTCTTAATTTCAGAATAGGCCTTAGTAATGGATAAATTAAATAACCTATTTTATACTTAATTTTCTCCTGTATACCTGCGTCGCTCATTTTTAAAATTAATTTTATAATCCTATAGGAGTTTAATTCAAAACCTAATCGCAAAAAAAACTTTTTTATCTCCGGACTAATCAAATTTTTAGAAGCTAGGTTATGAATTATAAGATTAGTGGCCCAAATTTTTGACCTTTTTCGTACCGGATTATTATTTTGAAATTCCCCTGTATTGGAATTTGGATGCTTACGGTTATAGTATAAAACTACTTTTAAAGAAGCGCCCGTATATCCTTTGGCTAAGATTCTACTATAACACTCCCATTCCTCGGCATACATTAGCTCCTCATTAAAACGCTCCTGTTCAAAACACTCTTTTCTCCACATAACACAACATGAGGCAAAGGGAATTTTTCCATTAATCATTTTATCAAGATCAGATAGTTGAAATATCGAGGGACTAACCCTATCTAAAGAATTAAAATTTTTATCATAATTCTGAGTTGCAAAAGGTTTTTTGTCATACCTGCAAAAACTCCATTCGGAATCTTTTAAAACATCAAAACAAATTTTGAGATTATCTGGATGAACAATATCATCATCATCAAAAAAGATCGCATATTTCCCTCCTGCCACATCAAGCCCGTAATTTCTTGATCCGGGCAACCCTTTTTTGTATTTTACTGGTCGCTTCAAATATTGAAAACGGCTATCCTGGCCCACCAAATCCTTAACTAACTCTTCTGTCTTATCTACACTTCCATCGTCTATCACCAGGCATTCCCAATCCTTATATGTTTGTTTTTTAATAGATAACAGGGTTTCCTCAATTAAATGAGCTCTATTATAAGTGGCCATTATAATGGAAATTTTTGGAGAAGTTTTAATGGTAGATTCCTTCATACGCTTTTGTTAATCTAATTTTTCTCAAGAATCTTCTGTAATATTTGTAAGCTAAATATCGTAATTTATAAGAAGGATTTTTTAAAAGTATTGGGGAAGAATTGTGTTGATTCATTTCTGCCATATTAATCATCTCATTTATTCTTTTAGTATGTTCCTCATTTTTGCCATAAAATCTGGAATACCAGGCATGATAAAGAAAAGTTTCATCATTATGATTCAACACAGCGGTTGTCTCATTATTAAAAGGGTTTTCAGCCTTCAAATAAAGGATCTTTTTATTTTTCCTTAGTAACCAAAAGAAAAAACAGTAATACTCCTCGAATAAAGAGTTTTTATCATAATTATGATATTGAACATTTTCCAGATTATGGAGAAATTCACCGAATTTGACGTATTGATTTTTTTTGACCTCTTTTGGCTCATAAACTTTATATATCTCTTCCAAATTAAGAACTGCAAAAAAAGTATTGATTGAGTGAGGGTTTTTATTCCTCCATTTAAGTGCTCCACCATCACGCATACCACAGGCGACAAAATTATTTGCAGCCATATATTTCATAAGGCTAAACAATTTTTCTATTGAAGAAAATACTGCATCCTCATCAACCATAATTAAATATTTATAATTATGATGCTTTAATTTTTTAAGAGCAAACAACAAACTTCTCAGGCCATAAAAACCTTTGCTTCCATCAATGGCATATGTATGCATATCCGGGGGGAAACTTCGGGATGTACTTTTATAAAGTTCCCAATTATAAACTGTAGTGACTATTGCTATATTATCCTGTATTTTCAATTTTCTTATTTTTCAGGTAGCATGTTAGCTTTCAATAAATTAGATGGCTCATTGTTTTCGCCCTTGTGAATAAACACAATATTGTGATAAAAATGAATAGATGTTATATGCGTATCAAAATAAGTTGGTTCATAGCCAGGCTTAATAAATTCCATATAATTAAGACCGTGAATAAATTTTTTAAAATAATTAATTGCGGTGTCACCCTTTAGTATATTATCACTGCTTCCCCCGTACCATGGCCAATATGAGCATTGAAGATCCTCTACAACGTATATACCTCCGTCCTTCAGCTTGGGAAATAAGTATTCGAAAGTTAGAATGATATCCTTATTCATATGGCTCCCATCATCAATAATGATATCCATATCCCCAATACTCCGGGTCAATTCCTTTAAAAAATTTTTATCTGTTTGATCTCCTTGAAAGATTTTTATACGATCTTCTTCTAAAGGTACTTTATCATAAATGTCAAATGCATAAATCTGTCCTTTCCTAAAATAATCTTTCCACATCCGTAAGGAGGCTCCTCCCCTATGGGATTTTTTATAACCTCCAACCCCAATTTCTAATAGTTTAATTTTTTCTTTTCTTAAGCCTTTAAAGTGTTTTTGATAATGTGGAGTATAAAAGTGGGTGCCCCATTTATCACATTGATGTATTTGCGCTAAACGATTAAGATCGTTTTTATAAATAAAACCCTTATAGCTTAGATATCTATTTCTTAGCCCTGGTTGGATAGACTCAGGCAATAATTTTTTCATGAAATCTTTTAACATCAAAAAAGTATTTTTTAAAATAAGTTTCTGAACATCCTCACGGGACTCAGTAGAAAATAGCCGACTCTATACTCAAACTTTTTCTCATTCCTTTTTCTATGCGCCTCCTCCTTTTTTAATTTATTAATTAAATTATCAATAGTTTCAGGGAAATTATCTTTATAAAGAGCTGAATGTTTTCTGAGAATATAATTTAGTAAATCATATTTATTGAGGTTGGCTACAGTGGTTTTAGAATTTTTTTTTCTCCGGTAATTGAACAGCACCTCGGGAATAACGTATGTGTAACCATTTTTTTTATGCAGTCTTATAAAAAATTCCCAGTCTTCCCAACCTAATTTCATCGATTCATCATATCCACCAATACTTTTCCAATCCTTTTTATAAAACATTGAATTGCTAAGGGCACAGTTCCTGAACAAAAAGTTGTTTAAATCTCCCCCTATTGGTTTATGGATTTTGAAATTATTTTTCTCATCAAACCATCGTGCATAACAAGTAACAAGACAAATATTTTTCAGGGTCTCAAAAATGTTCAATGCCTTTTTACAAAAATCCGGTTCAAAATAGTCGTCACTGTCCAAAACCAGAATGAAATCACCGGTACTTCTTTTGATACCGGTATTTCTTGCTGCACTTACTCCGTTATTTTCCTGAGTAATTATCAGATCCACCTTATTCCTCAGATTATTAAGAATTTCCTTGGTTTGTAAATTTGAACCATCGTCCACCACAATAATCTCCTTATTCTGTATATTTTGAGCCCTGGCAGATTCTATTGCCATTTCAATAAAAGCCGCATCATTAAAACAAGGGATTATTATTGATACTTTGGAATTCATTGAACCAATTCTTTAAAGGTGTCTTCAAATTGCTTTGCGATAATCTCAGGTTTATATTTGGCCTTGGAATGTGGCTCTACCTTGAATCCATCCTCGTATAAATTAACGGCTTTTTTTAATGATTTCAGCAATGACTTACTTGAAGCAGGATTAAAAATTGGATAGCCTAATGTTTGAAGGTGCTCCCTGATATTACCTACACCGGGTCCAACCACCACTTTATTAAAGGCCATTCCTAAAAACAGAATACCGGAATTAAGAGTATTTATGCGGGGTATGATGACAATATCAGATGCTGACATTGTAAGACAGATCCTTTCCTCTGAGGCTCTATTATAATCGAATAGATAGGTTGGAGGTTGATGTTTTCTCCGAAATCTGTCTAAAATAAACTTTTGCAGATCGAAAATCTTTTTTAATCTTATCCTGCCTTTAAAATCAAACTCCATTTCATTTCTCATCCTTGTTGCAATTAAAACTTTATTCTCATCGGGAAAACTATTAAATGCTCCCAAAACCAGCCTTTTTTCTTCTTTGTTTCTAATATGGCCCGGGACAATAAAAACTATAGCATCATTATCTATTCCCAATTTTCGTCTCGCTAAGGTCTTTTCAATCGAATTATAAGTATAAACCGGATGATATATTATTCTATGTTTTGCATTGGGGTATATCTTAAGATATTTTTCGCAGCTATGCTTTCCCAAATGAATAAATAGATCGGCGTTACTTTCTACCATCTTGAATAATCGGGAAAAATTGGAGGTCATTCCCTTATGTCTACTCTCATCATGAACGGTATAGACAATTTGGGAATATTTCTTCCATTTTTCTATTTCCTTCTCAAGAGCATCCAATTGAGTACTGGAAGGTTCCACCCAGTCAAAGAGCGCCTCCGGCCAGTGAATATTTACGATTGGGTAGAAATTTTGATATGCGGTATACGAAGCATAGACAAAATCAAGATTTGCATACCTTTCGATTTCGTCCAGGTAGGGATTTAGGTCTTGTTGAAAAGGAAGAAATATCTTCACACTATTTATTTGTTAACAACAGGCCTCGAATTAAACCTTTGAGTCGACTGTAAAAATATGGACGAAAATATTTCCCTCTAAACCTATCCCTTATCTCAACAATTAGCTTTTCAGTCTCCTCCTTTTTTAAGGCACTATAATTAAAATTAAATTTTTTAGCATAATAAAGCTTGTTCCGGGTGTAATAATAATGATAAATCTCTTTCTTGGTGCTTGTGAGATTATAAACTTTTGCCGCCCGGTTAACTGCAAGTTTCCAATCCTTCCTTTTAGCTATGGTACACCAGTCTGTTTCCTCAAAATATAAAAAGTACTCTTCGGGGAATTTACCAACATCTTTTAGCGCCTTACTATTTAAAAGAATACAGCTTCCATCGATATAATCAACATCGTAGTCAATTTTCAGGGGCACCTCGTCACTTTTCCTGTTGAAATTCTTATGATGGGTATGAAAAGAAACTTCTGCATCTATCACTTCACCATCAGAGAAAATAAGGTTTTCATTTAATCGTTGATGAATTCTTGCGCCAACAGCAGCTAAATTGACGTCTGCGGTAATTGTTTTGAGTAATATTGTGAGAGACTCCCTGCTCACACGTATATCAGGATTTAAAATCCAAATATATTCAGCACCGGCCATCAAAGCCCGATCTATTCCAATATTATTTCCCCCGGCATATCCTAGATTTTTACTACTAAGCAATAATTCCTGGTTTGGAATTCTATTTCTTAACTTTATTACATCTTCCTTTTCAGAACAATTATCTATAATCAGAATTTTAAGTTCTTTATTAAAAAAAGCTTTCAATTGACTATAAAGCTCCAGGGATTCATCTGCGCAATTATAATTCAATATCAAAGCATAAGTCAGCATAGAATCAGGGTTTGTGGATTATTGTTGCAAGTCATTACGGTTACCCTGATCACCAAAATTATTTTTTAAAGTTATAATTTCTGATATCCATTTTTGTTTAGGAATGGCCTGTGAGAGATCTCTGATATATCTGTAATCTGATCCTCGCCAGGCATCCCACTTTGCACTTTTCCTATATTTGGAATGAAATGTAAAACAGGCGGTATCTATATCCATATATTTTATCTCTTTAGTTTTAAAGGCATTATCACCGGGCAACTTTCTGCCGTCAGGATATCTTGTCCTCCAAATTAATAAAGTATCTTCCTCCACCTGTTTAATTTCTTCTGCGATCTTTGCAATTACTTCATCACCTGCCAACATATCATCATCATCTAAAAAAAGAACCCAACCCTCCCTAACCTCGCGGAGAAGCCGATTACAGTATAAATTGTAAGGTTCAAAATTTAATTTGTGTCCTTTTCTGGCCAATCTTCCGGCATATTTTCTTCTTTTCACTTTTATGATATCCACCTTTAATGATTGAAGATAGTCCAGATCTTCTTTTGTATCATAACTAACAATGTGCCGGGTGTTTTTATATGTTTGATTTAATATAGATGAATGACATTTACTAAACCCCACAGGCCTGCCAGAAGTCCTGGTAAGGATATTTATAAAAACTTTTCCATTTTTTTCGTTTGAAGTCGTATTAAAAAATCTTTTTATTTTATTCAAGATTCTCATAATTCTTCTTTAATGGGTTTTAGGATTGTTGATGCTTCACGAAACCTGTCCCTAAAAAAAATGCCTCTTGCAAAAATCTTCATTGATAGGTGATATAATAAAAACCATAACCCTGCACTAAATTTACACTTATTAAAGAAACCTATTGCAAGGTTCATCATTATAATCGGGGATGGATCCACAATAAAAGACCTTCTTACAGCTTCTTCAAAAAGGTACCTTAAAGAACCTCTACATTGGTTTATCTTTTTTAAATCCTGCCATGTATAATAAAAAAATTCCAGTTCACTGTTTAGTCTATTAATTGAATTTTCCTGTAATTGAGATTGAATTGAAACTTCATGTATTCTCCTTTTGGTGAGGTACGTATCCAATAAAAATGCATTCTCAGAAAAGCAGGTGACCTTTGTGAAAAAATTTCTTTCCTGTGCAGAATGGAGATTCTCATTATATCTAACTTTTTCCACCAGGGCACGCCTGCCCATAAAATCATAGGTGAGCCAATTGATATTCTGGACCAGATAATTATAATGGTTTATAGCGAAACGATCAAACTTATAATGGTATTCATTATGACTTATAATATGTGAAGGGTTTGGATCCTGAAAATTTACCGCTTTAGAAATCACGAAATCAACGGGGTTAGTATCAAGCACATCAACTTTATCCTGAAGAAAAGTAGGAAGCATTAAATCATCGCTGTCGAACCACTGTATATACTCTCCCTTACTCTGTTTATATCCATAATTACGGCATGAATTTGCTCCTTTCCTTAATCCTGAAGGTCTTTTCAAAAATTTAATTCTTGGTTCCCGGCTACAATAATATGCAAGCAGTTCTTCAGTATGATCAGTTGACCCATCATCTACTACAATACATTCCCAATTTTTATAGGTTTGAGCAATAACTGAATCTAAAGTTTCCCCAATCAAAGGTGCCCGGTTAAAAGTGGGAATAACAATGGAAACATGAGATCTCAAGTTATACATTCTAAAATCTATAAATTCAAGTAATTGGCACCCCTATTCCGGTTTATTTCCCTACTCTTTTTAATTTGCGGAATAATTGAACTAAGCATGTTTATTTCTTTTTTGTAAAATTTTGCAAGTTTAAAATTTAGTTTTACCATTGATTTTAATCTTGACATTTTCCTATTTTTTAAAGAATTATCCAATGCTAATAATTCTTCTCTGTTAATGTTTGCGTATAGAATCATTAAAGAGCGAGCTTGGCCATTAAAATAGGCTATACTTCCTTTTTTAATTAATTCTTTTTTCCGAAATTCCCGGTCATGCATGAGATATGTTCCTGTAACAACACCAACTTTAAAATTATGAAACAATACCCTCTGACAATAATTTTCATCCTCGCCATAATGAAAAAAAATTGGATCAAAACCGCCAACAGTCTCTAAACATTTTTTTGATATTAACCAACCTGCAGCATTTACAAATGGAACTTTATATAAATTTTGAATAGGTTTTCCTAACACAAAATCAGAATAAAAATTTTTATTCCCATTGTAATTCATATAATGAGAAAACTGTTCATCCAATAAATTAGCTTTTCCGTTAATATGTATGGGACTTAGAATCCCAAATTCTAAATTCGCTTTTTGAACTTTTACGAGTTTTTCAATACAATTATTTAACAAGTAAGCATCCTGATTCAATAAAAAAACATAACTCGCTCCTTTGTTAATAGCATATGATATACCGATATTATTGGCGGCCCCAAATCCCAAATTTCTTTTTTGAGAAAGAATTATCACGTCGGGGAAATTTTCCTTAATAAAACCCACAGTCCCATCAGATGAATTATTATCTACAATTATAACGGGATGCGTTTTTGAACCTGTTAAGCTTTTTGGTAACCACTGCATTCCATTAAAAGTTACAATTACAATCCAAATTTTACCCATTACAGTATGATAGTCATTAATATTTATTTCTATAAGATCTAATTTTTTTGAGAAATTTAAATGGCAATAAAAGCGCATGACCTAATCTATAAGAGTTGGAGTTATAAACCTGATCATTTTTTTTTTGATTATCAGCATTGTTTTTTAATATTGAAGATCCATCGTATATAGAATTGTAGTGTTTTTCAAAATTGCTGTCAGAAATAATTGCAATCATAAATTGAGGAGGGGAATCAATTTTTTTTGAATAAGAATAATCCCCTGTATGGAATTCTATTACGCTCCTACTAATCTCATCTAGCACTATTGAGTTTCCATTTAAATAACTTTGGGTCAATAGTTGATATTTTGCAAAAAACTTTTTTACCAAGTCAATAAATTCTGATTTATACAATTCCTTTACGTGAAACTCATTATTATAATTTCTCATATCAGAATAAAAACGTTTATCTGGTGTGGAAATGATCGAAACCCCATTTGGGCGTAAAACCCTTTTGATTTCTTTAAACATTCGTTCATGCTCATCGTGATGTTCAAGTGTTTCATAACTTATTACGACATCTACGGATTTATCTTCTAGAGGGATATTACTTGTAGATCCGACTATGAATTGAATATTACTCTTCTTATACTTTAATTTTGCCTTTTCAATAGTCTCTTTATCAATATCCACCCCGTAAACAAAAGAGGCGTATTGACTCATTAAGTTAGATCCATAACCCTCACCGGAAGCAATATCTAAAACTACTTTTTCTTTAACAAATTTAGAGGCTATTGCATATCTATGAAGATGCTTAATAGCATTTGCGTCATATATATAGGTTTCCAATCTTTCCCCGGCAAATTTATTTTTATTAACCATGCTGTGAAAATATCTTAATAGGGTTTAGTCAAAAGTATATTATTTAATTTTTTTTAAATAACCATTGACATTAAATGTAGCATTGGTGCCAAACATATCGCACCATTTTCTATCTATAATATATTCTGGATGAGCGGGTAAAAATTCACGGATGGCCCTTAAAGGTCCTCCATTATATTTTTTTTCCAATCCAAGTTCATTGATTATACCATCTTCTATAATAAAGTATGAGCCAACCGGTATTAGTTCATTAAATTTATTCAATGCCCCAATTGTATCTTGGTATAAATGAGAAGAATCTTCTATTATTATAATTTTATCATACTTTTTAGCCAAATTTATATCATACCCTGACCATCCGTTAGTAAAAAACTCTATTCTTTTGTGCTCTTTAACCACTTGTTCAACTTCATCTACAATATCAATGGTATGGACTACTCCTTTACCAATATTTTCTAATAAATCAGCTATATAAAAAGCTCCGCCGCCTTTTCTTGTTCCAATCTCAATAACCAGGTCGGGTTGTATCTCTGATATAATCATTTGATATATTAAATAATCAAATGGGCACCTGATGGCTTTTATACCTCTATAAGAAACCTTATGATGTCCTGCATCAATGGATTGTACAGTAATATTTATTGATTCATTCTCCTTCTTCTTCCTTAATTTTATCATGAAATATTTTGTTCTTTAGATTCCCATTTAAATTTAGGCCTAATTATACCTGGCAAACTACCAACATAATCTCCTCTCGTTGGGCTCGAAACCAAATCTTCTATCATATTGAAAGCAATGGCCTCTTTTTCGTGAAAATGTACAACAAAAGGATCATGTGTTACCAGAGCCACTCCTACGACAATAATACCTTCCGAAAATAAATTTTCGTAAATCCAAACAGTAGTAGAGTAAATTCCTTTATCCTTTTTTAAATGATATAATTCAGTATTGCTTTCGTGAGCATCAAATATATTAGCACCATTGCCATTATAAAAATTAAAGGCTCCATGAATTTTTTTTCCCGATTGTAATACCTCGTACTTTATAGTAATACCTACTTTTTCAGTTAATTTAAAATTTTCGCATTCTTCGTTAGACTCATTATGAGCTTTAACTTCTAATATTCTGACTAAATCGTGGTCACTTTCTCTAAAATGGTATATTTTCTGAGGAGATAAACCAAATTCCATACTTAAATATTTATCGATAATTCCCGACACATCACCATTTTCAATTATACTGCCGTTTTTCATTAGAATTGCTTTACTACATAACCTCAAAATTGAGTTCATATTATGACTTACAAACAGCACCGTCCTTCCCTCTCCAGTTGAGAGATCCTGCATTTTGCCAATTGCCTTTTTCTGAAATTCCGCATCACCCACAGCCAACACCTCATCTACAACGAGAATCTCAGGCTCCAGGTGTGCAGCTACTGCAAAACCCAACCTCACTGTCATTCCACTGCTATATCTTTTTACAGGAGTATCAATATACATTTCACAACCGGAGAAAGCTATAATTTCGTCCAGCTTGCTTTTAATTTCGGAGTTTGTCATTCCCAGAACAGCTCCATTCATGAAAATATTCTCCCTCCCGGTAAGTTCACCGTGGAATCCTGTGCCAACCTCCAGTAATGAGGCAATACGCCCTTTGGTCTTTATAGTACCTGTTGTTGGGGCAGTAACCCGGGAAAGCAGTTTTAATAAAGTAGATTTTCCCGCGCCATTTTTTCCAATTATTCCCAATACCTCCCCCTGTTGAACTTCAAAATTAATATCACGCAAGGCCCAAACATAATCTTCCCCGGCTGTGGAACTTCTGTCGTTTACCGCTCCAACTTTCAAAAATGGATCTTCTTTTCCTCTTATACCATACCACCATCGCGTTAAGTCATCTCCCAAAGTGCCGGTACCAACCAGGCCAAGGCGATATTGTTTGCTGATATTTTCAGCTTTTAATATTGTACTCATTTAAGTTTTAATTCTCATTTTCCGTTTTGCAAGATATAGGTATGTTTTCAAAACTTTAACCGGTTCTTCAAAAAAAAGATCTTTTGCCACAACCAAAGATTTTAAATATTTGCCTTCTCTAAAATAACTGCCAAGTAAACTATATTTATGTTTTAAAAGGCTTTGCCGTACTTTATTTTTTTTCGGCAGAAACATATTGTCTTCATAAACACATTTGACAATTCCTAAATTAACCTTTGCAATATCACTGGAGACCTTTTTCATCCTTTCTGACACACCAATTTCTTTCCTATATACACCTGTAATTTCATCAATATACCCAATCTTGTCCCCATTCCGGGTTAACCACAAATATATAGGCCAATCTCCGTAAGGGAATTGATCTGTCCATGATGGGATTTCTACTGTAAATTGTTTATTACAATAAAATGCAGTTACCGAAGGAATAAAATTACCAAAGATAAGGTCATCAAAAGTAAGAGGCCCTTTTATTTCAGGCCATCTTTTCTCCTGGACCTCTCCGGAAGGAAACAGATTCCTGAGGCCGGTATATACAATTGAATAATCAGGATGAGATTCCAGGAAATCAAACTGTTTTTGTAATTTAAAAGGATCTGTCCAATAATCATCTCCATCTAAAACGGCAATATATTTTCCATCACACTCTTTAATGGTTCTTATAAAATTATTAATAAGCCCTAAACGTTCAAGAGAAGGAAGTAATTTGATTTTGTCGGGAAATTGGTTCGCATACTTTTCGCATATAGCCCGGGTTGAATCACTACTTAAATCCTCCCCTATAACCAGCTGATAATTGAAATTTGTTTTTTGAGCTAAAACACTTTCTATAGTCTGACCTATAAAATCCTCCTGATTATAAGTTAGCATAAATATATTTACATCAATACTATGCATAGAAACAAAGAAGTTAATTCGACCTTAGCTGTATAATTACTTTTTCCCTTGGGTTAAATATAATCAAACCTTTAGGTTATTCCATTTCTAAATTGCTTTACGGTATACGATCAACTGACTACGTGTGAATGGACGATTTATAAATCCCGGCAATTGCAATTCTTTTCTCAAGGCCCATTTCTTAAATCGGTTCCGCTTCTCACCCCATTTAAAAAATTTTCCAAATCTTTCAAGGGTACCAACGGGAACGATCTTCACCTCCCTAAAAAATTCCTTTCCTGCTTTCTCGAAATGTGCAGAGCTGAAGCTGCGTTCCGGATGTGGGTCATTTTCCTTCCATTCGCTAAATGCTGTCTTATTGAATTTTGAAGGTCGATCACCCACAGGAATATGCCATCTTAATTCATCGAGAAATTTAGAATTTACTGCCGGTTCAAAAAACCGGGCTTCGCCCTCCGGCTTTAAAAGCCGGGATGTTTCCTGTAAAAACAATTTTTCCACAGGTATTGTCAAATGATGCAAAAAAGCTTTTCCAACCACAAAATCAAAGCTATTAGATGGCAGGTCATTATCAAGAAAATCTCCCTGAACAAAAACTATAGGGAAATTAAAATTAAAACTTTGGTTAAGTTTCCTTACGATCTCTCCGCTGGAAGAGGCTATATCATTTGCATAGACCTCAGCTCCCAAAGCAGCCATGACTGCTGCGTTGATGCAATTTCCACAGCCCATTTCAAGAACTTTTTTACCTTTTATTCTATACCTGAAATCTTCCTGATATAATGCAAACCAGCTGGTCTCAGTAGTTGTGGATGATTCTAAAAATTCATTCAGATTGTTAATCCAATAAAGAATATTACTTATGTTATAGCCTTCATAAAGTTTGTCGTAGTGAAGCTTATTCTTTTCCTGGTTTATATCCCTGTCCATGGTCATTATTTTATGTCAGGAATTTAATCCTGCTTCTATATTCTGCATTGAGACCCTATTTAATTAAGTGAAATTTTGTTATATTTTTTCTATCCACAAATTCCCCCCGATATTTTTATATGTCAAAGGCATCTCGCTAAAAACCTCTCTATGATGTTGGTGCAAATAATGTGAAAATAATCGAATTTCAAATTGTTTATTATATATTAAAAAAGCTTTCAAAAAATAAACTTCATTCCAGTTTCGCCCCTCAAAAACCCATTCTTTTGGATATTCAAAAGGATAAAAGACATCATGAAAATGTATTAAAACCCCACTTTCTAAAACAGGTAATATTTCAAACAAAATATAATTTACATCACTTCCTGTTTTAACCACATGGGTACTGTCAACAAATAAAATATCCCCGGCCCGAAGTTTTTTAAATTCATTTAATGAAATTAATTGCACATCGCTTGGTATTATCAGATTTTGCATTTTATCCTTTTCCGTAAGCAGGGAATTTAATCTTTCAGGATATGGCTCAATAAAAGTAAGATGAATTTTATTGTCGAAAAACAACTCCTTAGTATCTAACATAACGGCAGACGAGAACCCGGAGCCAATTTCAATAATCCTTTTGGGTTGAAAATGTCTTATCATGGAATAAAGTACAATCCCGTCTGTATAAGAATAATAATCGTTCTCAAAATTGTACCTGGTTTTATAATCACCCACCGCACTAAATGGAAGATCTTTATAAAAAGCCGTGAAGCTATTTACCAATTCTATTTGTTTGTTAGTTTGCAGGTCAATACCCGGTATATCATCCGCTTCTGTGTTTTTCCAAATCTGAGATTGTCTTTTCTTTATGTCATCAATTGATATGACAGAGGAGTAAAAGTGCCCGGGTTCCCAGGAGGAATTTTTCTTTAGATTAAAATTTTGCTGTTTTAAAGCTTTTATATAAGGTAATTCATCAAGAATCTTTCTTATTGTTTTTTTTACTTTCATGAATAATTACATTTCGCATGTAAAAGGTAGCTATTTAAATCGCTGGATCAATTAAAGGGACAAACAGCCATTAACGCTTCCTTTACTTCATCTAATTTACCTTGTGGAGGTAGCGTAGAAAATTTGATGAATAATGTTTCCAGATCAATATTTTCGTTTTTAACCAAAAAAGGTGGAACATAAGGTTCTATGGCCACGGATTCAAAGTAATCTGTAAATTTCACTCCATCACCGAAAAGTTTTTTCGAAAATTCAACCCATACACAGGGTATATTATAAGCTTGAGATACGATCAATCCATGTAAGGAGGAAGAAATACTTTTTTCGCAACTCAATATTTGCCTGGTAACATCTTCCACATCCATGGTCATCAGGTTAATAACTAACACATCAGAAGTGCTTCCAAAAATTTCTTTGGCTAAATAAAAATCATGATAATGGGGAATAACTCCCAGTCTGTACTTCTTTTTGACTGTTGGGTTATAGAATGCAGGCAGTAATAAAGCAGGATCTCCATAAATTTTTGGGCAATCATATCCAAGATTTAATAAAAAATCTCTTGTTCTGGGGCCCCTTACCGCCCGGAAATCTGCTTTGGAAACCTTTTGGTTCCGGTCTATAATTCCGCTTCCCCACACTATACTATTTTTTGTTGAGTGGTGAATAATACTCCCAATTGCCAGGTAGTTTTTTTTATTCAACTTAAACCAGGGTTGCTTTTTTGGATGTACCCATTTTACCTTTTTCCCGGAAATTTTTTCTACAAGATATTTAGAAAGCAAGTCCCCATAATTTTCCTTTTCCTTGAAAATAAATTTAATCTCACTCCAGTAGAAAAGCGGAATTTCGGAACTGCTTCTGCTAACCATTTATTATAATATTGAATATTTTAATTTATTTTCATCTTACCTTTTGATATACATGAATATCTTTTCCAAATTCTTTGACGTATTTATAATTAGAAAAAGTTTCTGTTTTTTTCCCAATTATCAAAAAGTCATAATCCCTTTTTAAAAGGGGATCATTTTCGAAAATTCTAACATTTTCTCCTTTAGTCAAAAACAAATATGCAAGATTAATATCTATTAAGTCATGTTCTATGTAAATATTTTTGGGGTCATAATTCATCAAATAAGCACTAAGTTTCTCAGCCTCATAAGAAAAAGTTTCCCTGGTCCTTATTGTATCCCAAAAAATGTGTAAATGCATAAATGAAATTAGAATAGCACCTGAAAAGACTACTCTCTCTATTTTATAAAAATTTTCGATTCCCTGAAGAAATAAACTTAATAAATAAAGCACAGGAATTATTATAAAAATCCATGTTCTGGGAAATGGAATTAAAGAGTGAAGAATTATTATGAGAGGACAGAATATGATGATGTAAAAACATAATATTACTTCTAAAGGCCTGATTTTTTTAAATAACAAATATATTATGAGAAAAATTAAAAATAAATAAATAAACTTAAAATTGAGGCTAAAAAGGTATTCATAGGTGCTTGCAAAATGGGAAGATAAATCAGACAATACTTCACTCCTTGGTACAGGTACTACAGAATTACTATTGGTTAAAGATTCAATACCTGAAACAATTATTATAGGACCATAAAGAAGTGCCACACCTAAACCAGTGAGCAAAATGGAATAAAACAAGTAGTGAAGCAATTTTTTAGAATTTGTTAGCAGGCTTGTGAAAAATAAAAAAGATTCAAGAGATAAAAAAGGATATAGAAATGATGGCATGGTATAAAAACCTAAAATACTACTGCAAGTAAAAACAACAAAATAGTGTTTTTGTTCTAAGGGTTCCTCCCTGTTTCGTATAATCTGGATGATTGCATAAAATGAAATTAAAAAAAAGAGAAGTACCAGATAATAGCCTCTTGAATTATATCCATAGTAGATCACAGGATTCAAAAAAGAAAAAATTAAAGTAATAATGAAAGCAATTTTTCCAGTTGTTAACCTTGTGAAACAATAGAATAATAAAAAGGAAGTGATAGAGCTTATCAATATTACAGGCAGCCTTAGGTTGAAAGTTTCGCTGAATGGTAAATAATAGGATATATTTGTAAGTAATGAGTGTAATACGTGGTTGTTGGGCGCTGGATAAAATGTTGCCGATCTTAAAAATTCCTCACTGGTAAAATGTAAATAAGTAAAAGCTTCATCATAATGTATAGGAGTATAAATGGCCAAATAGATTTTAATAACTAAGGTAAATGTGACCAGTATGATCACCGGTAAAAAGAACATCACACCATAGGATTTTATTCGATCCAAAACCTGGTGGTAATGCAGTTTAACTTCTGAAATCAGTTTTTTAATTATGGGGTAGAATAATAAACAGGAAAGAAGTAATACCAAAGTTACAACAATAGCAAATTTGATCAATAATAATTCAACGGGACCAAGTTCCGGCAGAATAAAATCAAGAAGGATAAACCACCCTAAAGATAAATTATCCATTATTGCATAATATAAAAAACATGTAGATGATTCTCACAATTATATCCTTGGTTGATGGACGAATTTAAAATGAAAAAATTGATTACACCTAATTGTTTATATAAAAAGATATATTTGTTATCATTAAATTTATAGATATTCTTGAAAAAACTTTCTATTCTTATTCCGGCTTTTAATGAAGAAAGGACTATCGTATCAATTTTAGATGTTTTAAAAGACCTTGAACTGCAATTTACTTTAGAAA
>CAXAZV010000017.1:0-20767 GCA_963973375.1 uncultured Antarcticibacterium sp. | reverse complement strand
TCCTCTCTTAGTTCAACCACTCCGGCCATTGGGGCATATTGATTGTACCCCTGTGCCATAGACTCACTCACCAGTTGGGTTAAGTGAGCATCGGTTTTGAAATTAGGAAATCCCTGTGAAAGGTCTGTTGCATTATATTTTCTGGCCAGGTGACCCATAATGGTGAAAATGCTATCCTTTTCATTGGGAAGTTTCGAGGAAGCCTGGGAATACTGAAACATTGTAAATATTTTTGAATAATATCCATAAAAAATCCCGGAACGCAATGTCCGGGATCTAATATCTATAAAAGTTTAATAACCTAACCTACACTGGCTTTCATATATTCCCTGTTCATTCTTGCAATGTTCTCCAGAGAGATCCCTTTAGGACATTCTATTTCACAGGCCCCTGTATTGGTACAGTTTCCAAATCCTTCTTTATCCATTTGCTCAACCATTGCCAGTACCCGGGTGCTTGCTTCAATACGCCCCTGAGGCAGTAAAGCCATTTGGCTCACCTTTGCAGATGTGAATAACATTGCACTGGCATTTTTACACGCGGCCACGCATGCACCGCAACCAATACAGGAAGCTGAAAAGAATGCAGCATCTGCATCTTCCTTAGGTATTGGGATCGCATTTGCATCCTGAGTGGTCCCCGAGGTATTTACAGAAATGTAACCCCCGGCCTGTTGAATTCTTTCAAAAGCACTGCGGTCTACAACAAGATCTTTTATAACCGGAAAAGCCTTGGCGCGAAATGGTTCAATAACAATGGTATCCCCGTCTTTGAATTTACGCATGTGCAACTGGCAGGTAGTAATGCCACGGTCTGGCCCATGAGGTTCGCCGTTTATTTGTAAGCTACAGGTGCCGCAAATCCCTTCACGACAATCGTGATCAAAAACTACAGGATCTTCGCCTTTATTAACAAGGTCCTCATTAAGAACAACCAGCATCTCCAAAAAGGACATATCCGGATCTACTCCCCCTAATTGATAGGTTTGTATTTTACCCTTTGCAGCGGCATCTTTTTGACGCCATATTTTTAATGTAAGATTCATACTTTAAATATTGAGTAGTGAGTAATGAATATTGAGTAAGTCTACTTACTCAATACTAATTACACCATTCTATTTATAACTCCTTGCTTTTACTTCGATGTTTTCATAAATAAGGTCTTCCTTATGCAATACCGCATCTCCGGGTTCGCCGGTGAATTCCCAGGCTGCTACATACATAAAGTTCTCATCATCTCTCAATGCCTCACCTTCTTCGGTTTGATACTCCTCCCTGAAGTGTCCTCCACAAGATTCATCTCTATGCAAAGCATCTTTGGCAAAAAGTTCTCCCAGTTCAAGGAAATCGGCCACACGTGCAGCTTTTTCAAGTTCAGGGTTCATTTCATTCAATCCTCCGGGCACTTTTACGTCCTGCCAGAATTCTTCTCTTAAAGCTTTTATTTCGTCAATAGCTTCCTGCAAGTGAGGAGCATTACGAGACATCCCTACTTTATCCCACATTATCTTACCAAGACGTTTATGGAAATGGTCTACAGATCGTGTTCCTTTGTTATTTATAAATCTTTCCAATTTTTCCCTTACATCCTTTTCTGCCTGATCAAATTCAGGACTATCTGTTGGGATCTTGCCGGTACGTATGTCACTGGCAAGATAATTTCCAATGGTATAAGGCAATACAAAATAACCATCGGCTAGTCCCTGCATCAAAGCTGAAGCTCCCAACCTGTTTGCTCCATGGTCTGAAAAGTTGGCTTCTCCTGTTGCAAAACATCCCGGGATGGTTGTTTGAAGGTTATAATCTACCCATATACCTCCCATTGTATAATGCACGGCAGGATAGATCATCATTGGGGTTTCATATGGATTTTGATCTACGATCTTCTCGTACATCTGGAAAAGGTTACCATATTTGGCTTCAACCACAGCTTTCCCTAATTCTATAATTTGCTGCTCTGTTGGATTTTCAAGATGTTGCGTATTTGCAGTTTCTTTTCCATATCTAAGGAAAGCCGCACTAAAATCAAGGTATACGGCCTCCCCGGTTTTATTCACCCCAAAGCCCGCATCACAGCGCTCTTTGGCCGCCCTTGAAGCCACATCACGTGGCACCAGGTTTCCAAACGCAGGATATCTTCTTTCCAGGTAATAATCTCTGTCTTCTTCTTTAAGTTCAGTTGGTTTTAACCTTCCTTCCCTAATGGCCTTGGCATCATCCAGTTTCTTTGGAACCCAGATCCTTCCATCATTCCGAAGAGATTCAGACATCAAAGTCAACTTAGATTGATGGTCTCCCGAAACAGGAATACAAGTAGGGTGAATTTGTGTGAAACAAGGATTGGCAAAATAAGCTCCTTTTTTATGAACCTTCCAGGCAGCAGTAACATTGCTTCCCATGGCGTTGGTGGATAAAAAGAATACATTCCCGTAACCACCCGAAGCTATAACCACTGCGTGTGCACTGTGTCTTTCAATTTCCCCTGTTACAAGGTTTCTGGCGATAATTCCTCGGGCCTTGCCTCCTACGATTACGAGGTCAAGCATTTCATGACGGGTGTAGGATGTGATCTTACCCCTGTTAATCTGGCGGTTCATTGCTGAGTAACAGCCAAGCAATAACTGTTGCCCGGTTTGTCCTTTGGCATAGAAAGTTCTGGACACCAATACTCCTCCAAAGGAGCGGTTGTCAAGTAATCCTCCATATTCACGGGCAAAGGGAACTCCCTGCGCCACACACTGGTCAATAATATTTGCTGAAACCTCAGCAAGCCTGTAAACATTGGCCTCACGGGAGCGGTAATCTCCCCCTTTTATAGTGTCATAGAATAGACGGTAATTTGAATCGCCGTCTCCCTGATAATTCTTTGCAGCATTGATCCCTCCCTGGGCAGCAATAGAGTGTGCCCTTCTTGGAGAATCCTGGTAACAAAAAGTCTTTACGTTATAACCCAGCTCTGCAAGAGTAGCAGCAGCACTTCCGCCGGCAAGACCGGTTCCTACCATAATAACGTCAATATTTCTCTTATTTGCCGGATTTACAAGGTTGATATCATTCTTGTGATTGGTCCACTTATCTGCCAATGGGCCTTTTGGTATCTTTGAATCTAAATTTCCCATAGCTTAAATTTTATCTAATACAAAGTAAATATAAAATGGGATCACGGCAAATGCCAGCGGAACAAGGATTGCAAACGCATATCCCAATTTTCTTATAAACCCATTGTATTTTGGATGATTAACTCCTAAAGACTGAAAACCACTTGCAAAGCCGTGTTTCAGGTGAAAGGCAATGGCTGCCATTGCAATTAAGTAAACTACACTCATAATGAGTCCATAATCCGGATCCTGAAAGGTGGCAATGGTTAAGGTGTAAAGATCTTTCACCTTTTCTCCACCCTCTGTAGTGTAATAGGTATTGTCAAGACCTCCAAATTTCATTTTTGCCCAGAAAGCATTCATGTGAAGAATGATGAAAGCCAGAATAACCGTTCCCAATAATCCCATATTCCGGGAGGACCAGGTTGAGTTGGTTGAAGGCTTAAAGCTCACATATCCCTGGGGGCGGGCTTTTCTATTGTTTATTGTTAAAATAACCCCATCTATTGCATGAAATAAGATACTCAGGTAGGTAACATAAGAAAGTATCATTACAAGGGGATTGCTGGTCATGAATAAAGCATATTCATTGAACTGATCCCTCGCCGCATCACTAACAGGCAACAATAATTGTAAATTCCCTAAGAGATGTCCTACTAAAAATGTGCAAAGGAAGAGGCCGGTGAAAGCCATCCAGTATTTTTTTGCTAAAGATGACTTTAATAGCGCAGAGTTTGCCATAAAAAATTATGTGTTTGGTAAAGTGGAACAAAAATACACCTCCTTAAAGTTTTTAACAAACTTTAGTGATATTTAAAATCCAATTTAGAACTAATTTAAAGTAATTTATGATTTGTTAAGCCAGCCCTGCAGCAACGGCAATTTCGGTTTTTACAAATGCTTATCTGAAAATTACTTTATTGAGGCTTTTTAAGATTATTTTTAATCCTATAATTTCCCTGTCATAAGGACGGGATTGTTTAAATTAGTAGAAACCATTACAGGAAGCTTTACATGGAATTTATTGACTATTATAAAATTCTTGAGTTAGACAAATCGGCCTCCCAGGCAGACATTAAAAAGGCTTATAGGAAACTCGCCCGTAAATTTCATCCGGACCTTAATCCAAACAACAAAGAAGCCCAGGCGCGTTTTCAGCAGATCAATGAAGCTCATGAAGTACTAATTGATCCTGAAAAAAGAAAAAAATATGATCAATACGGAAAGGACTGGCAACATGCAGATCAGTTTGAAAATGCCCAAAGACAGCAAAGTCGTGCAGGAGGATTTGCAGGAGGTTTTGGAGGCAATTCCCAACAATCCTATTCCGGGAATTTTGATGACGATTCTTTTTCAGAATTTTTTGAGCAAATGTTTGGTGGTGGAGCCCGAACCCGTGGAGCGGGAAGAGGTGCCCCGCAGTTTAAAGGCCAGGATTTTAATGCTGAACTTCAGCTTAATCTAAAGGATGTATATACAAGCCAGAAACAAACCCTTACTATCAATGGAAAAAATATAAGACTTACAATTCCTGCCGGTGTTGAGAATGGGCAAACGATAAAGATAAAAGGCCATGGAGGTCCGGGGATGCAAGGGGGACCCAAAGGAGATCTTTATATAACTTTCAACATTGTAAATAACACAGGGTTTAAGCGGGAGAAGGAAAATTTATATAAGACGATAGAGGTAGATTTTTATACCGCATTGCTGGGAGGAGAGATCACGGTGGAGACGTTTACAGGCAAAGTTAAACTTACAGTTAAGCCCGAAACCCAGCCGGGCACAAAAATCAAGTTAAAAGGCAAGGGTTTCCCGAAATATAAAAAAGATAACCAGTTTGGCGATCTTATACTCACTTACCAGGTTAAGATGCCCGCAGACCTTACGGCAAGGGAAAAGGAATTGTTTAAGGAACTTCAAAATTTACGCTCATGAATCTGGAAGAATTAATAGCGACCGAAGAACTTTGTGAAAGATATAAAGTGGAGCACACCTTTATAAGGTCATTATCTGAAAGTGGCCTTATCGAAATCATCACCATAGAACAAAGAGAATATGTGCATTGTGACAGGATGGCCGAATTTGAGAAAATGCGACGGCTCCACTATGATCTGGAGATTAACCTCGAAGGCATTGAGGCCGTTACTCATCTACTGGATCAATTAAGGGAATTACAAAAAACCAACCGAAGGCTTCAAAACCGCCTCAATCTATACGAGTAATAAAATGGTTAGGAAAACAAGTTCTCATTAAACTTTTTAGACAGTTTTTGGTTCTAATGACATCCAACATTTAGAGGCAATACCTCGTTCAGATCATAAAAATGCCATTTTCAGTGTCCTATAAATCAGGTACAACATCTGTTGCGCCTTTACTTATAACGATCTTGAAAATGGCATCTCTAATTGTTCTAATATCAAAAGTTTCACCATAACAGTTATCCCGTTATCAACTATGCCAATTTTTCTCTGGAGACTGTTGTTTTAATTACAATCTCTAGGGGCTACCATAATAGTGGCTGGCTTGCCATTAGGAATTCCCAGGAAGGTAGCATAAGCTTTCGCTCCATCGCTTACCGCTGTGGCCTTATGAATTAACCCGGGATCCATCCATGCGTCCCCTGCTGTGTAGGTCCGCGGTATACATTCATTTTCTGCTATAACTTCTATAGTACCTTCAACCATACTCACTAAAACAATTCCGGGATGCATATGCCAGCCGGTTGTTGAACCAGTTTGCACCCAATTTACCTCAGCGACAATCATAGTTGAAGCATCATCTAGATTTTTGACATGTGTTCTTGGATCCCCCTCCTGATATTTAAGTCTAAATTGAGCTGCCAATTTATCTGGGAAAGGAGCATGGGGGGCAAGCAATTTGACCTGGAAACCATCTGCCTTATCAACTTCTTGGGTGGCGGTGGAGAAAAACGACGCCTCCGCTACATTAACGTAAGTCTCAGGAGGTTCATTTTCACACGCTACGAACAAATTAAAGGCTAAGAACAGCCCTAATAAGTAAAATGTTTTTCTGTAATTCATGACTCTGTTTTTTTAGTTAATAGCTTTAAAACTATAGAGAATCATGTTTATTCACAGGTAAATTCTGTTCAAATATTAGCACATTTTACTCAATTCTTTTAATCTTTTTCATGTTTAATTCTTGTTCATATAAGTTGAAGGAACAACACCAAATCTTTTTTTAAATCTTCTTGAAAAATAGGATAGATTGTTAAAACCGGCTTCAAAAGCAATTTGGGAAATATTATTGCCTCTTTTCATATTCATTAATTCAGTTGCTCTCTTTAAACGAAATTCATTAATGAATGCCAATGGAGGTAAGTTTGTAATTTCAAGGATCTTGCGGTACAATTGAGACCTGCTTTCTCCAATTATTTTACAAAAATTCCCAATTTTCAAATCTTCCCTGAAATTTAGCTCAAGATAATCCATCAATTTACTTAAAAACTGCTCCTCCTTAAAATTCAATGATTTTACATTAAAATTTTCAATTAGAGAACTCATATCATGTAATTGAATTTGTTCATTCGCTAATGATGAAATAACTATCTGATTAGTACTTGCAATACAGCACAATCGCCTGGCTAGATTATGTGTTTCCTCACAAGGGTTACTTTTTTCATTCATTTGCTTTTCTCCTGCGATCCCAATGTTAAGAATACAGGCTTCATCTCCTTTTCTTTTTAATAGAACATCTAATTCTTGGCAGATTTGTAAAGCAGAGTTTATAGCTTGAAATATTGAATCAAAAGAATATATATAATATTCCCATGCACAATTTACAATTCTTCCATTATTCTTTTTTACAAGCCTTTGGGAACTAAGTTTAAAATCTGCGAACCATTTTTTAGTATACTCTTTTTTTAAAAAGGTGTTACAACAATATAGCTTCATTACCATAACGGCACAAAACATTGATTTCTCTGAAAAAAGCAATTGAGAAGTAGGTCTTCCCGTATTGAGATTAGGGCATTCAATACAATTTAAAAAAGATGCAATAAGATCTTCTTCTACCTGAAAAATTTGCCTGGGATAAGAATGATATAAGTGACAATGCATTTCTTTTACCGATTCCAAATTAGGCGCATCAATTAAGCAAAAGGTGGTTTTTCTTTTTTGATCAAACCAATATGCGAGAACCCAACAGCCGAATTCCTTCTGAATCCCTGAACCTTTGAGATAAATCTGTGCAATTTCTGCTGGAGTTATTTCAAAAAAATCATGTTTGTCCAAATAAATGGCCATCTCTTTTCATTTTCACCTAAATATAAAACATAAATAAGAGTGTATATTATTGTTTTTGAAATACTTACAATAAAAAATGAATTATTTAACTAAGCTTACAAAAAGATTAAAAGTAATTTTCATCCCAAGCATCTTAAAAAAACATCAAGCTTAAAAATGAAGAGGCAGTTAATTAAAGACAGAAATTTGTTCTTAGTTATTTACAAGGCTATTCCGCCTTTAATTTTTAAATTTGTAGCACACTCTAAAAAGCACCCATGAAATACGATCCAATAGACAAGAAATTATACATAAAAAACCGCAAGAACTTTACTGCTCAAATGAAGCCAAAAAGTCTTGCGGTTTTTAATTCAAATGATATTTACCCCATTGGGGCCGATAGCACAATGCCATTTCAACAGGCACGGGATATTTTTTATTTGAGCGGGGTAGACCAGGAAGCCAGTATTCTTGTCCTTTTTCCCGATGCTCCCCTTAAAAAGCACCGTGAAATTTTATTCCTTACCGAAACAGATGAACACATAGCAATATGGGAAGGTGAAAAACTCACCAAAGAAAAAGCCTTTGAGACCAGCGGTATTAAAACCGTCTATTGGTTAAAAGAATTTGAAAAGGTATTCTTTGAATTAATGACCCAAAGCGAAACAATTTATTTTAACACCAACGAACATTACAGGGCAAAGATCGAGACGCAAACCCGGGAAGCAAGATTTATTGAATGGTGCCTCAAAAAATACCCCGCCCACCAGGTGGCCAAGAGCAATCCCATTCTTCAAAAATTGCGATCTGTTAAAGACAAGATAGAACTGGACCTTTTGCAACACGCCTGTGATATTACCGAAAAAGGTTTTAGGCGTATCCTTAAATTTGTAAAACCCGGGGTATGGGAGTATAATATTGAGGCTGAATTTATGCACGAGTTCCTCAATAACCGTTCTAAAGGATTTGCCTACACCCCCATTATTGCCAGCGGTAATAATGCCAACGTTTTACATTACATTGAGAATAATAAGCAATGCAAAGCAGGAGATCTTATCCTGATTGATGCGGGAGCCGAATATGCCAATTATGCAAGTGATATGTCCAGGACCATTCCGGTATCGGGGAAATTCAGCAAAAGGCAAAAAGAAGTTTACAATGCTGTAAACAGGGTAAAAGACGAAGCTACAAAAATGCTTGTTCCCGGAACTATGTGGGCACAGTACCATATAGAAGTGGGCAAATTAATGACCTCAGAATTGCTGGGACTTAAACTTCTGGATAAGGCAGATGTGAAGAATGAGGATCCTGACTGGCCTGCTTATAAAAAATATTTCATGCACGGGACCTCCCATCACATTGGGTTGGACACCCATGATTACGGAATATTGACCCAACCTATGGAAGCAAATCAAGTATTCACGGTCGAGCCCGGGATCTATATCCCTGCGGAAGGTTTTGGAATTCGCCTTGAAGATGATGTGGTAATTCAGAAAAAAGGAGAACCATTTAATTTAATGCGCAATATTCCTATAGAAGCTGAAGAGATCGAAGATTTGATGAATTCTTAGTTCTTTCTAAAACAATAAAACTTAAAACCTCACTCTTAACCGAAGTGAGGTTTTACATTTATACTATGATATTACGGAAGGATTTTTTCCTGATAATTTTTCATAAAGCACAGCCAAAACAAAAGTTACCATCGCAGGAATTACCCAGGCCAACCCATAGGTAGCTAGAGGAACGTACTCCTCAAGATCATTAAATAATTGAGGGGAAAGAATATATTGTAAGGCATCCGGCAGGCTGAAAAGTATAGTTGCAATTACTACTGCTCTCATAATTAAAGTTGATCTTAAGGATTCAGGAAGAACATTAAGAATAATCAAAATTATAGTGAGCGGATAAATAAGCATAAGAACCGGAAGGGCGATCTCAATAATTACATCAACAGTAAGCGCTCCAATAATGATCCCAATTCCACAGGTAAGAATAACGGTCAAAGGATATACAAAGGGTTTTTTAATTCTCTCTGCCATGAAATCTGCAGTACCTGTAGTAATTCCCACTGCGGTTGTAAAACAGGCCAGGGCCACCAACACAGCAAGGGCTGTTTGAGCTATTGAACCCAAATTAAGCAGACTTAATCCTGACAGTAATTCGGTTCGGGTTACATCTGGATTAAAGTACGAATGAACAATCGCACCATTATAAATGAGCCCTGCATATACAAGGAATAATCCCAACGCAGCTATAATGGCTGCAGATGTAATTATTTTGTGAATTGCGCGTGCGGAAGTTTCTTTTTGCTTAACAGAGATTATGATCACACCTCCCACAACCAATGCTGCAATTGCATCAAAGGTTTGATAACCTTCAAAAAAACCATATAATAAAGGAAGTTGGTTAATAGAATCACCGGAAGGTCTATTTTCAGAAAAAATGCCTGTAACTATTAAAGCCAAAAGCACTAATAAAATAGCCGGGGTAAGATATTTACCAATATTATTTATGACCGAACTTCTTTTAATGACAAAAAGCAGTACCAGGGAAAAATAAATAAAACTGGTTATTAGGGAACTAATTTCGAAAAATGGTTCCACCGCTATTTCGTGCGTAACCGCCGCGGTTCTTGGTGCGGGTAACGTAATACATATAAGGTAAATTAAAAAGGAATAAACAAGACTAAAACCAGGAGAAACCTTTTCAGCAAAATTAAATAAGCTACCCTGCAAGCGGGCATGTGCAAATATTCCCAACAAGGGAAGGCCTACCGCCGAAATAGCAAATCCCAATGCAACCAAATACCACTGTTCCCCGGCAAACAACCCAAGAAAAGGAGGTAATATTATATTCCCGGCACCAAAAAATAAAGCAAATAATGCAAATCCAACAATTAATGATTCCTTTGTAAATTTCATCTAAAATAAACCATTATGATACTACCCTTTTTAAACACAGATATTTATTATACCGCCAAAGGTACCGGAAATCCTCTTGTGTTATTGCACGGATTTCTGGAAAGCAGTAAAATTTGGGAGCCTTTTATTGAAGAGCTGGCAAAAAAGCGACAGGTAATTTGTATTGATCTTCCGGGCCATGGAAGAACAGGAATAATAGAGGAAGTACATTCCATGGAGTTGATGGCACAGGTGGTAAAAGGGGTTTTAGACCATCTTGGCGTTTATAGGGCGACCATTGTGGGGCATTCAATGGGGGGATATGTAACTCTGGCATTTTTGGAACAGTATCCGCAAAATACTGCCGGCCTGGTTTTAATGAATTCAACACCTGAAGAAGATTCAGCGGAAAAAAGAATAAATCGCGACCGGTCTGTGGCTGTAGTAGAAAAAAATAAAAAGGCCTATATAAATACCGCTATTTCAGGATTGGTAACACCCGAAAATAATATCAAATTCAAGGCAGAATTGGACACTCTCAAAAGCGAAGCAAATACATTTCCTACACAAGGAATTACAGCAGCATTAAAGGGTATGAAAATTCGCACAAATAAAAAACAACTGTTAAAGGATTTTAACAATTTCAAGGTTATCATATCTGGAAAAAATGATCCTATAATGCCCTACAATTCAGCAAAAAATATTGCAAATGAATGCAATTGCCTGTTTTTTTCTATGCCAGATGGTCATTTGTCCTATATAGAGAACTATGCAGAAATCGATAAATTTGTGCATTTCATCGATTAATTAGTACTTTTTATCGTTTATTTAACTTTTTTTTATAGTTTTATATTTTAGAAATAAGGAAATCAAATCTTTATGAGTAAAATAGTCCCCACACTAGCACAGTTATATTGCAATTTTTTTGGACACGATTTTAAAGTTTCAAAAACAGTAACCAACCACATTCACGAATATCAATGTGCGCGCTGCAGAATGGAAATGACGGATACCGCTAATGGATTTTTGGCCAGACTAACCCCTAAATTCAAGGAAACAAATGACTATCTGGCCCAAATTCATAAAAAAAGGAGACAAAGAAATTACGCGAGCGTCTCTTAATTTTCTTTGCTATCCATAGCATTCCAGCCTTTGGCTATAAGAGGGATCTTTGTATTTCCTCGGGTAATCAAATGCATCCCTTCCCCGGCTTCGGTCATATGACCAATTATTGAAAGGTGCGGATTTGCTTTTATCTTTGGAAAATCTTCCTGAGAAACCGTGAACAAGAGTTCATAATCTTCACCCCCGCTTAGGGCTATAGTAGTACTATCTACTTCAAATTCCTCACACGCCGCAATCACCGTAGGGTCTAAAGGTATTTTATCCTCATACAGGTTTACTCCTACTCCCGAATTTTTACAAAGGTGTATGATCTCAGAACTTAAACCATCGCTTATATCTATCATAGAGGTAGGTTTTACCTCCATTTTTTTCAAAAGCGGCGGAATATCTTTACGGGCTTCAGGTTTTAACTGCCGTTCAATAAGATAAGTATAGGCATCCAGATCTGGTTGGGAATTGGGGTTAACTTTAAACACGGCTTTTTCCCGTTCCAGGATCTGTAATCCCATGTAAGCAGCTCCCAAATCTCCTGAAACTACCAGGAGGTCATTCGGTTTGGCTCCACTGCGATATACCACATCTTCTTTTGCAACCATTCCTATAGCGGTAATACTTATTAAAAGTCCTTTCGTAGAAGAGGTGGTATCACCTCCCACCACATCAACATTATATATTTTGGAAGCGGTTTCAATTCCAGCATACAATTCTTCAAGTGCCTCTACCGGAAACCTGTTGGATACCGCAATACTTACCGTTATATGTGTAGCTACCCCGTTCATAGCGTATACATCTGACAGGTTGACCATTACCGCCTTATAACCTAAGTGCTTTAAAGGGGTATAAGCCAGGTCAAAATGCACGCCCTCTACAAGAAGATCTGTAGTAACAAGGATTTGTTTATCAAGACAATCTATCACCGCTGCATCATCTCCTATCCCTTTTACGGTGGAGCTTAATTTTATATCCAGATTTTTGGTGAGCAGATCTATCAATCCAAATTCACCTAATTCTGAAAGGTTTGTCCTACTGTTTAGACTATCTTCTATCATGGCATTTATATATTTTTGCAAAAATAACAGATTATTATTTGACCTATCTAGTTTTAAGGAGTTTTATGATATTCTGCACTTTCCCACCTGGAATATGTAATAGAAAAAGGGATTGTCCGGAGTTATAGTTGTATTCCTAAAACATATGTTTTGGCTATGGTAAACCAGTTGTTTTGTAGTATATTTGTGCCCAATTTAGAATTAATCTTGTTAAGGATGATAAAGGTAAGCGAAACCGCAAAAAAAAGGATTGCATTATTAATGAGCGATGAAGGTTTTAATGCAACCACCGACTTTGTACGCGTGGGTGTAAAGAGCGGAGGTTGTTCGGGTTTATCTTATGAGTTGAAATTTGATAAATCTCAAACTGAAACCGATAGATTATTTGAAGACAATGACATAAGGATCGTAGTAGATAAAAAAAGTGTATTGTACCTGGCAGGAACCATTTTGGAATACTCAGGAGGCTTGAATGGTAAGGGTTTTGTGTTCAACAACCCCAATGCCCAACGCACCTGTGGTTGCGGAGAGAGTTTTTCGCTATAAGTTGAAAATTTAAGATTTAAGGTTTAAGGTTTAAAACTTGCAAAGATGAGCACAATTAAAAAGTTCGAAGACCTTGAAATATGGAAAAATGCAAGGATAATTGTCAGGATGTTTATCTTATTCAGAAAAACACGAATCTTAAAAATGATTATAAACTTTACAGTCAATTAAATGGTTCATCAGGTTCAGTTATGGATAATATAGCTGAAGGTTTTGAAAGAAACGGAAATAAGGAATTTTGTCAATTCCTGTCCATTGCCAAAGCATCTTGTGGGGAAACACGCTCCCAGATTCATAGAGTTTTGGATAGGAATTATATAAGCAAAGAAGAATTTGACATTATTGTCGATAAACTATCATCATTGAGTAAACAAATAAGCTCCTTTATGACTTATTTAAAAACCAGTGATTTCAAGGGGTCAAAGTTTTCATAGGGACTTTGAACATTGAATTTTAAATTTTGAATTACAGTTATGGCATATACAGAAGACGATTTAAAAAAAGAGCTCGAAACCAAAGAATATGAATACGGGTTTTATACCGATATTGAGTCGGATACCTTCCCTATTGGATTAAGCGAAGATGTGGTTAGGGCTATTTCACTTAAAAAAGAAGAGCCAGAGTGGATGACAGAGTGGCGAATTGAAGCCTATAGAGCTTGGGTAGAGATGATAGAACCTGAATGGGCAAATGTCAACTATGTAAAACCAGATTTTCAGGCAATTTCCTATTATTCAGCTCCCAATAAAAAACCCAAATATGAAAGTTTAGATGAAGTTGATCCCGAATTAAGGGCCACTTTTGAAAAACTGGGCATCTCAATGGACGAGCAAAAAATGCTGGCAGGAGTTGCGGTAGATATTGTTATGGATTCGGTATCTGTAGCTACTACCTTTAAAAAAACCCTTGGTGAAAAAGGTATAATTTTCTGCTCTATTTCTGAAGCAATCAGGGAATATCCTGAATTGGTGAAAAAATACATTGGATCTGTTGTGCCACAAAAGGACAATTTTTACGCTGCACTTAATTCAGCAGTATTCAGTGACGGGTCTTTTTGTTATATCCCAAAAGGAGTTCGGTGCCCCATGGAACTTTCCACTTATTTTAGAATTAACCAGGCAGGAACCGGACAATTTGAAAGAACCCTGGTAATAGCAGATGAAGGAAGTTATGTGAGCTATCTTGAGGGCTGTACTGCACCTTCGCGTGATGAGAACCAGCTGCACGCAGCCGTAGTGGAATTGATCGCGCTGGATGATGCAGAGATAAAATATTCTACGGTTCAAAACTGGTTCCCTGGTAATAAAGAAGGAAAAGGTGGGGTTTATAATTTTGTCACCAAGCGCGGAATTTGTGAAAAGAACGCAAAGATCTCCTGGACACAGGTGGAAACAGGTTCGGCCATTACATGGAAATATCCTTCTTGTATATTAAAAGGGGACAATTCTATTGGAGAATTTTATTCTATTGCTGTAACCAATAATTTCCAGCAGGCAGATACAGGTACAAAAATGATCCATTTAGGAAAAAACACTAAAAGCACGATCATCTCCAAAGGTATCTCTGCAGGACAATCACAAAATTCCTACCGGGGTCTTGTGCAGGTAAATAGCCGGGCTACAAATGCAAGGAATTTCTCCCAATGTGACTCGTTATTAATGGGAAACAAATGTGGGGCGCACACCTTCCCTTACATTGAGGTGAAAAATAAAACTGCCATCGTAGAGCACGAGGCCACTACCAGTAAAATAGGGGAAGACCAGATATTTTACTGTAACCAACGTGGCATCCCTACTGAAAAAGCGATTGCTTTAATAGTAAATGGGTTTAGCAAGGAGGTCCTTAATAAACTTCCTATGGAATTTGCAGTGGAAGCACAAAAGCTTCTCGAGATTTCCCTGGAAGGATCTGTAGGATAATGATATTTGAAGATTAGTGATGAAAAAAATTATTTTCATTTTGATATTGGCTTTGGTGATCTCGGGTTGTGAAAATGACGGTGGCAATACAGTAGAACCCCAAAAAGTCCTCACCTCACAGGATAGTATTCTTCCATATAAAGGAAGTTTTATCATGGCGGGAAATGCCGCAGTGCTTAAGGGTGATAAGTTCATCTTCAAGGTGAAAATGGATTCTGTAGCCCTGGCACTTAAAGACAGTATTAGTAATTACGAAACTAAAAATCAATCTGTAATCCCGGTTGAGATCAAAGGTAAAGTGATAGATAATCCTGAACCAATGGGATATACGCACCTAATAGAAATAAAAGAGGTGGTAAAAATCCTTGCCGAAAGAGGTACAAATAATTTAAATGAACAGAATTAAATAATATCCGGGAGAACCGGATACATATTCAATATATATGCTTAAAATAAAGAATTTACACGCAGCTATAGATGGAAAAGAGATCCTAAAAGGGATAAATCTTGAGATCAATCCAGGAGAGGTTCATGCTATCATGGGACCAAACGGTTCCGGAAAAAGTACTTTATCCTCGGTAATTGCCGGGAAAGAGGAATTTGAAATGACAGCGGGAGAGATAATTTTTGAGAATGAAGATCTTACCGAGCTGGATCCTGAGGAACGCGCTCACAAAGGTATTTTCCTTTCATTTCAATATCCTGTGGAGATCCCGGGGGTATCGGTTACCAATTTCATGAAGGCTTCTATCAATGCCCACAGAAAATCACAGGGACTTGATGATATGCCGGCCAATGAAATGCTAAAATTGATTCGGGAGAAATCTGAATTACTGGAAATTGACCGTAAATTTTTGTCGCGATCACTTAACCAGGGCTTTTCCGGGGGTGAGAAAAAAAGAAACGAGATCTTCCAGATGGCAATGCTAAATCCTAAACTGGCAATTCTTGATGAGACAGATTCAGGTCTTGACATTGATGCATTAAAGGTTGTTGCAAACGGGGTAAATAAATTAAGAAGCAATGATAATGCGGTATTACTTATTACCCATTACCAACGTCTTTTGGATTATATAGTTCCAGATGTGGTACACGTTATGGTTAATGGAAAGATAGTGAAATCTGGCCCTAAGGAACTGGCCTATGAGTTGGAAGAGAAAGGTTATGATTGGTTAAAGCCAGAGCAGGTTTAATCTTTTCGGGAAAGGGATTAGGGTAAAACTTAAGATCCTTACCAAATGTAAAGCCCTCCCGGGTGAACAAAATATGATTGCAAAATGGAATTAAAAGAAAAACTTATATCCTCATTTCTGGCTTTTGAAGAAGCCTGTGATGTGGATTCAGAAATACATGATCTTAGGTGCGAAGCCATTAAGGAGTTTGAAAATTTAGGCTTTCCTTCAAAAAAGGAAGAAGCCTGGAAATACACCTCTCTAAATTCGGTTTTAAACCATGATTACAGCGTGTTCCCCAAAAAGGAAAATGCTATAGAGTATAAGGATATTAAAAAGTATCTTATACATGACATAGACACCTATAACCTTGTTTTCATTGACGGGATTTTTTCCTCACATCTTTCGCAAACCACTCATGAGAAGATAGATGTTTGCCTTATGTCTGCAGCTATGGTAAAACCCAAATACCGTGCAGTTGTAGATAAATACTTCAATACAATAGTCTCTAAGGAAAATGGATTTACGCCTCTTAATACAGCTTTTGCAAAAGAAGGTGCTTTTATAAATATCCCAAAGAACATTGTAGTAGATAAGCCTGTACAAATTGTAAACTTTGCCACAGGTAATGAAGCAGCTTTAATGATACAACCACGCAATTTAATTGTGGTAGGGGAAAATGCCCAGATCCAGATCATTGAGCGCCATCAAAGCCTTACAGATAATCCTGTGCTTACCAACGCTGTCACAGAAGTATTTGCAGAGAAAAGAGCCATTGTAGATTATTATAAGATCCAGAATGACAGATCTTCAGCTTCTTTAATAGATAACACTTTTATAGAGCAAAAAGATGACAGCAACTGCTCCATGCACACATTTTCGTTTGGAGGGAAATTGACACGCAACAATCTTAATTTCTACCAAAGGGGAGAGCATATCGATTCTACCCTTAAAGGAATTACTATTATAGAAGATAAACAGCTTGTTGATCACAATACCCTGGTACACCATATTTCACCAAATTGTGAAAGCCACCAGGATTATAAAGGAATTTTTGCCGATAAATCCATCGGGGTTTTCAACGGAAAAGTTCTGGTTGAAAAAGAAGCCCAAAAAATAAACGCTTTCCAATCAAACAACAACATTTTACTGGACGATCAAGCCACCATCAATTCAAAGCCTCAACTGGAGATCTTTGCAGATGATGTGAAATGTAGTCATGGTTGTACAATTGGCCAGTTGGATGCCGATTCCCTTTTTTACCTTAGATCCCGCGGGATTCCACTAAAAGAAGCAAAAGCACTTTTAATGTACGCATTTGCCAGCAACGTGCTGGACAGCGTAAAAATTCCTGAAATTAAAAAAAGAATTACCCACCAGATCGCCCTTAAACTGGAAGTGAATTTAGGGTTTGACCTTTAATTACTGCGGGTTGAAGTAAGCAGTGTTTTAAGTAGAAAGATTATGAAAGTTGCCGCTCAAAAGATGCCATTTAATGTTGAGGAGATAAGAAAGGATTTTCCTATTCTTAAACGCCTGGTGAATGGTTATCCCTTGGTCTATTTTGACAATGCCGCAACTTCCCAGACCCCAAAACAGGTAATAGATGCTATTGTAGATTATTATTCAAACTACAATTCCAATATTCACCGCGGTGTACACAGTCTTTCCCAGGAGGCAACAGATAAGTATGAAGTAGCCCGGCGTAAAGTGCAACAGCATTTTAATGCCGCCCATCCCCACGAAATTATATTCACTTCCGGCACCACCCATGGAATAAATATGGTGGCAAACGGTTTTGGATCGCTGTTAAAAAAAGGCGATGAAATCCTGGTCTCAGCTTTAGAGCATCACTCTAATATTGTTCCCTGGCAAATGCTTTGTGAAAAAACAGGCGCACTTTTAAAAGTGATTCCTATGGATCAAAATGGGGAACTTATTATCTCTGAATTCGATAATTTGCTTTCAGAAAAAACAAAAGTAGTTTTTGTAAATCACGTTTCCAATGCCTTGGGAACCGTGAACCCAATTAAAGAGATCATTGAAAAGGCTCATAAAGTTGGTGCGGCAGTTTTAATTGACGGCGCGCAGGCAGCACCTCACATTAAGGCAAATGTACAGGAGCTTGATGTAGATTTTTATGTAGTTTCAGCTCATAAAATGTGTGGCCCCACGGGTGTGGGCATTGTTTACGGAAAAGAAGAATGGCTTAAAAAGCTTCCACCTTACCAGGGTGGGGGTGAAATGATTGCTACGGTGTCTTTTGAAAAAACAACTTATGCCGAGCTTCCGCATAAATTTGAAGCCGGAACCCCGAATATTTGTGGTGGTATCGCTTTTGGCGCTGCACTGGATTATATGAATGCAATAGGTTTTGATACCATTGCGGCATATGAAAAGGAATTGTTAGAGTATGCTACTCAAAAATTACTTGAGATAGAAGGAGTGAAGATTTACGGGATTGCAAAAGAAAAAACAGCCGTTATTTCTTTCAATATTGGAGGTATACACCCATATGATATAGGTTCTATAATAGATAAGTTAGGAATTGCAGTGCGCACCGGCCATCATTGCGCACAACCAATTATGGATTATTTCAAGATCCCCGGTACTGTGAGAGCTTCGTTTGCTTTTTATAATACCACAGAAGAAATTGATATCTTTATTAAAGCAATTAAGCGTGCAAAGGACATGCTTGAATAAAATTTTCACCTATGAAAAAATTTATGTTTGCTTTACTCATTCTCTTTTATTCCTGCGGAAGCAATCAGGAAAATAAATCGGGATTAGAAGACACCGATCAGGAATCAGCTGAAAACATTGAGCTTTCGGGAAATTATTTGATCCAAAAGATTAGGGCCCAAAATGTTTCTTCAGAACAAATCGAATTGAAATTTGACAGCATTACACAAGAGGTTTCGGGAAATGCAGGCTGCAATAGATTCAGTTCAGGATATGACAGGTCTGGAATTAGGATCAATTTTAAACCTTTGGTAAGTACCAAAATGTATTGTGAGGGCAAAATGGAAATGGAAAGTGCCATAACCGAAGTGTTGCCAGAAATTTCACAAATGATTCTGCAGGATGGAGAACTCATTTTTATGAATGAGAACCTTGATCCCATGTTAACAATAGAAAAAATAAAATGAGCAATATAAAAGAAATACAGGACGAGATCGTAGAGGAGTTTTCCATGTTTGATGACTGGATGCAACGCTATGAACATATGATCGAGTTAGGCAAGTCACTGCCCCTTATTGAAGAAAAATACAAAGTTGATGAAAACCTTATTAAAGGTTGCCAAAGCAAGGTTTGGGTGCATGCCGATCTTGAAGGTGATAAACTGCTTTTTACTGCAGATAGTGATGCCATCATCACAAAAGGGATCGTAGCATTGTTGGTAAGAGTATTCTCCAATCAACATCCCAAGGATATTTTGGAAGCAGATACCGCATTTATTGATGAAATAGGCCTAAAAGAACACCTTTCCCCTACCCGTGCCAATGGGTTGGTAAGTATGATCAAGCAACTTAAAATGTATGCCGTTGCATACCAAACACAATTAAATTAAAATGGAACAAGAAATAAATACCGAGGAACTCGGCGATAAAATTGTCAGGGTTTTAAAAACGATATATGACCCGGAGATCCCGGTAGACATTTATGAGCTGGGGCTTATTTATGATGTGATGGTAAACACAGACAGTGACGTAAAGATCCTAATGACCTTAACCACCCCAAATTGCCCCGTTGCCGAAAGTCTTCCAAGGGAAGTTGAGGAAAGAGTTAAATCTCTTGACCTGGTAAAGGATTGTGAAGTGGAGATAACTTTTGATCCGCCCTGGACACAAGACCTTATGAGTGAAGAGGCAAAATTGGAACTGGGAATGTTATAACATTCCTTTTTTTTGTGATGAAAAGATTAAAAAAGAAGATATGTCGGCTGAAATCATAAACAGGGTTGCCAATAGCAACCTTATCACTTTTAACCTCGAAGATCTTTATTTGCCCGGTGAAAGGGTATTGATTGATATCTCAGATTGGTTGCTGGAGGGATTAGTGCTTCGGGAAAGTTTATTCAGGGAGAAAGCCGCAGCACAGGACTGGAGCATTTATAAGGACCAATATGTTGCTTTAACCTGCTCTACCGATGCTATTATCCCTGCCTGGGCCTATATGTTACTTTCAACTTACCTGCAGCCTTTTGCTAAAAAAGTTGTGGCGGGAGATCTTAAAACTCTGGAAACAACCCTTTACGCAGAGATATTAAAAGATCTTGATGTCTCTTATCTAAAAGATAAACCGGTGATTATTAAAGGTTGTTCCAATAGGCCGGTACCGGAAAATGCTTATTTATTGTTGATCTCCAAATTACAACCAATTGTAAAAAGTATTATGTACGGGGAGGCCTGTTCCTCAGTTCCCCTTTATAAAAAACCAAAAAGTTAATCAATGAAGAAAATTTTACTTTCCATAATTCTAATAACCGTAAGCCTGAACTTAAGGGCACAGGAAGAAACAAAAGACACTCCCCCAAATGGTTGGCAAAATGAAGGATCGATTCAGCTTTTGTTCAATCAATCGGCCTTCAATAAAGAATGGACAGGAGGAGGAACTTCTAGTATCGCAGGAAATCTTACCTTAAATTACGATTTCAACTATAGAATGAATGATTTTACTTGGGACAACCGACTTCTTGCTAATTATGGTCTTAC
>CAXAZV010000016.1:0-21462 GCA_963973375.1 uncultured Antarcticibacterium sp. | reverse complement strand
CGTGCGGGGGCAACCGTGGTGGCCACCACCCGTTTCCCAGCCGATTCTGCCCTAAGATTTTCCAGGGAGGCAGATTTTATGGATTGGAGTGACAGGCTTAAGATACACGGTTTGGACCTTAGGCATATTCCAAGCGTTGAGATCTTTTGTAATTTCATAGAGCAAAAATATGACAGGCTGGATATCCTTATAAATAATGCTGCGCAAACTGTAAGGCGACCTGCGGGCTTTTATCAGCACCTTATGGATAAAGAGAATTTGCCGGTTAATGAACTCCCTCTACAAGCACAAGACCTTTTACACGATCATATAAATTGCCTTCAGGAATTGAAAAGCTTTACAGCCGGTACGGGGAACAACCAGAATTTACCGGTTACCTGGCATGGACCAGAACCCGGAATTGGTCTAAGAGCTTCCGCCAAATTATCACAAATACCGTACAGTTTTGACAATTCCCTTTCAGTAAAAGAAGTGTTTCCCGAAGGACAGCTGGATGCAGATCTTCAACAGGTAGACCTTAGAAAAACGAATAGCTGGAGGTTAAAACTGGGTGAAATAGAAACCACTGAGATGGTGGAGGTGCAATTGGTAAATGCTGTTGCCCCGTTTGTTTTATGCAACCGCCTCTCTGGTCTTATGAAAAAAGAGAATACCGGTAAAAAACATATCATCAATGTATCTGCAATGGAGGGTAAATTCCAGCGTTTTAAAAAGGAAGATCGCCATCCTCATACCAATATGGCCAAAGCAGCTTTAAATATGCTTACGCATACATCAGCTTCGGGTTTTGCAAAACATGGTATCTATATGAATGCAGTTGATACGGGGTGGGTAACAGATGAAGACCCTGCCGAACTTTCAAAAAAGAAGGTAGAAGTACACGATTTCCAACCGCCTCTTGATATTGTAGACGGTGCGGCAAGAGTTATGGACCCCTTGTTTGATGGGATTAACTCCGGAAAACACTGGTGTGGAAAATTTTTAAAAGATTACCGTCCAATTGACTGGTAACAAATTCATTTAAGAATAAAAGCAACTCTTATTCTTACTAAGATTAAAAGATCCTTCCCCAATTCCTGATTTACGGGCGAAAATATCCATTTTATTATTACCTAACTTTGCCTCATGTCTAAAACTAAAAAAGATCAAAAAGAGATCCTGGAAAAACTGGGTATTGAAAGCCTTAATCCTATGCAAATGGAGGCCCTTGATGCCATTTCTTCCAATGCTTCAGTTGTCTTGTTATCTCCCACAGGAACAGGAAAAACACTAGCTTTCCTACTTCCCATTCTGGAAGACCTGGATCCTGAATGCAGAAATATCCAGGTGCTTATCTTGGTTCCATCCCGTGAACTCGCAATCCAGATAGAACAGGTTACCAGGGAGATGGGATCTGGTTATAAGGCAAATGCAGTATATGGAGGCAGGGCTTTTTCAAAGGATAAAATAGAATTAAGCCATCCCCCCGCAATTTTAATAGGTACCCCGGGAAGGGTAGGAGATCATTTGCGCAGGGGAACTTTTGCCATAGAAAATATTACAACTTTGGTGCTTGATGAATTTGATAAATCTTTGGAGGTGGGTTTTGAAGCAGAAATGAGCGAGATTTTAGCAACTCTACCAAAACTCAGGAAAAAGATCCTTACATCTGCAACTCAGGAAATAGAAATTCCCGCCTTCGCCGGAATTAAGGATCCTGTATATATAAATTATCTTTCATCAGGAAAAGCGCAACTTAATGTAAAAACTATAAAATCCCCAACCAGGGATAAACTGGATACTCTTGTGGATCTTCTTTCTCCATTAAGGAATAGTCCCGGCATTATTTTTTGCAATTTTAAAGATTCTATTCAGGAGGTAAGTGACCACCTTTTTAAGAATAAGATCAACCATGGTATTTTTCATGGAGGGATGGAACAAAAAGACAGGGAAAGGTCCCTTATTAAATTCCGCAATGGAACCTATCAATTGTTACTGGCAACAGATCTTGCAGCCAGGGGAATAGATGTGCCAGAAATTCAATTTATAATACATTATCAATTGCCTCACAGCGGCCCGGAATTTACTCATAGAAATGGCCGTACAGCCCGAATGAACCAAAAGGGCACAGCCTATGTATTGCATTGGGAAAAAGAAAATCTTCCCGATTTTATAACTCCTACACCTGATGAGAAAGTAAAAAAATCTAATGCTCCTACTTCAATTACCTGGGAAACCCTATTTATTTCAGGAGGTAGAAAAGATAAGATATCAAAAGGTGATATTGCGGGCCTCTTTTTAAAACAGGGGAATCTTCAAAAGGAGGAACTTGGGAATATAGAATTAAAACAGGATTGCGCTTTTGTTGCCGTACCGGCAGAAAAGGCAATGGAACTTATTGCAGAATTAAATAACAGCCGGTTGAAACGAAAAAAGGTGCGGGTGAGCTTAATTTAATTTAGATGGAAGGGAAACAAACCAATAATCCGTTACACGGAATAAAACTCGCAAATATTCTGGACCATCTCGTTGAAAAATACGGTTGGGAAGAACTTGGAGAAAAGATTAATATTAGGTGTTTTACTCACGAACCTTCCATAAAATCAAGCCTGAAATTTCTTAGAAGGACCCCTTGGGCGCGGGAAAAAGTAGAACAACTTTATTTGAGGTCTAAATCCTGAACTACGTGAATGGGGGATTTCCTCCATTTTTATAATTTTCCATCCTACCTACCTTTAAAAATTATCTTAGAAAGGACAAGCGGTATCCTGAAGTTATGTATACCGGTACATGGTCTTTTAAATATTTCTTCAATAGTGGGGAACTATAATTTTTAAACATTTTCAATATGAAAACGCTGTCTCACATTATGAATTTAAAAACCATCCTGTTTTCGCTTAGCCTGCTCCTTTCAATTACTATGGTAGCACAGGACGAAAATTCCCTGGTTAAAATGTCTCAGGATCCAGCTTTGGAATGGGGCCCATGCCCGGATTTTATGCCGGAAGGTTGTAAAGTAACTGTTTTACACGGTGATCCGGCCCGGAAAAATGCTGATATTTTGATTAAGTTTCCTGCAAATACTGAAATTCCCAATCATTATCACACCTCTCCAGAACGAATGGTCCTTATTGCAGGGGAACTGGAAGTCACTTATGAGGGAGAAGCGACAAAAACCTTAAAAGAAGGTTCCTATGCTTACGGTCCTGCTTTAAAGCATCATACCGGAAGATGTGGCGACGCACCCTGTGTGCTTTTTATAGCCTTTGAAGAGCCGATGGATGCTATTGAAGTAAAAGACTAGAATTGCCTAAAAGTTTTGAAAACAGGACATTGCTGAAAATTTCTTAGTGTCTTTCAAATCATGCATAATGTGATATAGAATTTCTATTTTTACATTCTAATGATTTTGGCCTTAGTGGCGCATTCGATAATATGTACAAAGAAATTCTTGGCCACATTTTAAAGGATATCAATCTTTCAACCAGAGAGCAGGAGGAATTTGTAAGCATTCTTTCAGAGATAAAACTACCCAAAAAGGAATTCCTTATTTCCCCCGGGCAGCAGGTTACTGCAGAATATTATGTAGTGAGCGGGTGCCTGATGGCCTATTATATGGATGAAAAAGGAACCAGACATATTCTTCAATTTGCGGTAGAGAACTGGTGGATCTCAGATTTTGAAGCATTTTTTGAAAACAAACCTGCGCATCTTTATGTTGAAACTCTGGAGGATTCGGTGCTTCTAGAAATGAAAAAAAGTGCTTTGGAGGAGCTGTATCATCGCATTCCGCAATTCGAACGATTTTTCAGGATTAAGATAACGGGGGCTTTTGTAGCTTTAAGAAGCAGGGTTCTTTCTTCTCTTCAAAAATCGGGAAGACAACGTTATCTGGAATTTTGTGAAGCTTATCCTGAAATAGAAAAACGTGTTCCAAACTCCCATATTGCAAATTATCTGGGCCTTAAACCGGAAAGCTTAAGCCGTATTAGAAAAGAATTATAAACGCTTAACAGTTTTTAACAGGCTTCCCTAACATACATCAATTAAATTCCCGTCTTTACCTTCTATCTTTGATTTTCAGAATATTAAACCAAACAGGTTTACATTATTCTACGATTTTTCCTGTTTAATTGACAGGAATTTTAGTTAGTATTCATTAAAATATTAAAAGCTATGAAAAAGATTCTATTTGTTTTAACCAGTAATGATGAGATGGGAAATACCGGGCATAAAACCGGTTTTTGGATTGAAGAATTTGCTGCACCTTATTATTTATTAAAGGACCGCGGCTTTGATATCACTATTGCAACTCCTAAAGGGGGGCAAGCTCCCATTGATCCCAACAGTGAAACAGAAGATGCCCAAACTCCTGCCACAGACAGGTATTATAAAGATAAAGAGACACAGGATTTATTGGCCAATACACATCTTTTGAGTAAAATAGATTCTGCCAATTTTGACGCAGTTTTTTATCCAGGAGGGCATGGTTTACTTTGGGACCTTGTTGATGATAAAATATCAACAAACCTCATAGAGACAATGTATGCTAAGGGTAAGCCAGTAGCCTTTGTATGTCATTCTCCTGCTATCCTTAAAAATGTAAAAAATGTAGATGGAAAACCTTTGGTGGAAGGAAAAAAAGTAACCGGTTTTACCAATGGTGAAGAAGCTGGGGTTGAATTGACAGATGTTGTACCGTTTTTACTGGAGGATATGCTTAAGGAAAAGGGAGGTAAATATTCCAAGACCGGAGATTGGGCACCATATGCGGTGGAGGATGGATTATTGATTACCGGGCAGAATCCCGCATCATCTGAAAAGGTTGCAGAAATACTGGCCGAAAAATTAAAATAGAATACAATTATGAGTAAAACACAAGCATTATTACAAGAATATAATTTAAATGGGCTTCAATTACCCAACCGTTTGGTAATGGCCCCAATGACGAGAAGCCGGGCCGCTAATTCCGACAATAAACCTACCGCAGACCTGCAAGGGGAATATTATGCCCAACGCGCAAGTGCAGGGCTTATAATTTCAGAAGGCTCACAAGTTTCTCCCCAGGCTGTTGGTTATGTAAACACCCCTGGAATTCATACCAGTGAACAGGTTAAAGGCTGGAAGGAAGTAACCAAAAAAGTTCATCAGGCCAACGGCAGGATCTTTATTCAGCTTTGGCATGTGGGAAGGATGTCACATCCAGATTTTCATAATGGAGATTTGCCTGTTGCACCTTCAGCAATTAATCCGGGTGGAAAATCCTATACTCCAGAGGGGTTTAAGGAAACCGTTACTCCAAAGGCAATGACGGTAGAAGAAATAAAGCAAACCGTCCAGGATTTTAAAAATGCTGCGGCCAATGCTATGGAAGCCGGTTTTGACGGGGTGGAGATACATTCATCAAATGGGTACCTTTTCCATCAATTCTTTAACGCTACATCAAATAAGCGTACAGATGAATATGGTGGCAGTAAAGAAAACAGGGCTAGATTCCTGTTTGAGGTTATTGATGCCATAAAAGAGGTAATGCCGGAAAACAAGATAGGCTTAAGGTTGAATCCGTCCCTGAATGATGTCTTCGGAATGACAATGGATGAGGAGACCATTCCTACTTTTGATTATATTATTGGAAAACTAAACCAATATGATCTTGCATATTTACATCTTTCAGAACCATTTACAGATGTTTCTGATATCCCGTTTGCAGTAAGTGAAATTGCAAAGCGTTACCGTCCCCTGTACAATGGCACTATCATAATTAACAGTGATTTTGACCAGGAGAAAGGAAATAAGGTGATAGAAGAGGGTTACGCAGATCTTGTAGCTTTTGGAAAACCTTATATTTCCAACCCCGATCTCGCCGAAAGATTTGAACAGAATATTCCTTTGACAGATTGGGACAAGGATACATTCTATACCCCGGGAAAAGAAGGCTATCTTGACTATGAAAAGAAAACCGAAGAGGTTTCTTCTTAATACACGTTTATAAAAAATAAGGAGGTAAATGCCGGTATTCGTTTGATACTAAGCATTTACCTCATTTTTTTATTAAATTTTCGACCTGAATAAAAAGTCGCTCCAAGTAAATAAAATGACGTAGTTTTGCCGCTTATTTAAAAATAGCATTAATGAAGCGTGTAAATGAATACAAGAAATTGTTTAGTGTTGAGAAAGAGATCGATCTTAAACAGTTAAAAACCAGTTACAGAAATCTTGTAAAGGAATGGCATCCAGATAAATTTCAGGAAAGCGATGAGATGCATGCCGAAGCAGAAATAAAAAGTAAACAAATTATAGATGGGTATCATTTTCTTGTGAGCATTGCACCTGAAACTAAGATGGCCAATTTGGAAGAGTATAACAAAACCACCTCTGAAGCCGGTATTGCCGATTTTCAGCATAAGGGGAATGTATTGGAGATCACTTTTACAGATGGAACTACCTATGAATACTTTGGAGTTTCAAAACCTCTTTTTGTAAAACTTATAAATTCAGACAGGCAGTTTCGTTTTGCCAAACGTAACATTTTTACATCATTCCTTTACAGGAAGTCTAAAAAAGATAAGGAACTACAACCTGCATAAAGCATAATTTTAAAAATTAAAAATCCCAATTGTCATTAGGCAATTGGGATTTTTTTTGCTCAGTTATTAAAGAATATTATGGAAAAAAAGAAAAGGCTCAACCTTCCGGGTGAGCCTTTGTCTTCAATTAACACTTATGTAAATGTTAGTATCTATTGATCTGCGGGAGTATCTTCTGCATCATCAGTTTCGTCATCTCTCCATTTATCTCTTAAAGCTTGATGGTCCTCTCTCATTTGTTCCATTTCATCTTTAATGGTTTTATGGTCGTCCATGATTTGATCATGAACATTTTCCATTTCATCCATTTGAGATTTCTTTTCATCATTTGAAAGATCTGCAAAACTATCTCTTAAGGCACTATGCCCTTCAACCATAGCTTCATGACCTACAAGCATACCTTCATGCTTTTGGATCATCACTTCATGTTGAGCAAGATCTTCCATCATTGTTGAATCCTGCATAACTCTTGTGGTATCCTGAGTAAGAGTCATGTGATCCTGTTTTAATGTTTCAAGATCTGCTTTTAGTTGTGTGTGAGCCTGTTGGATGCTGTCGCTATCTCTCATAAGCTGTGCATGCTTTTCATTGAGCTCTTTTGAACCATCATCACAGCTGGTAAAAGCGATTGCTACTAAGGCGAAAATTAAAGTTAATTTTTTCATATTGATTTTATGTTTTTTGGTATGTACTAGCAATATTATGAAATATTCAAAGGTTTATTTCTAATTATGTGTTAAAATACAATAACTTAACAAGTACAGCTTTGGTATATTCCCGGAAATATTTGAATAAAATTCTTAATTTTTCTACGTGTTGAATTGTTACCCCATAAATTTATTTTCTTTTAAACAACCTCTTTTAAAAAACCTCTATTGGTTAATTATGGATGATAAGATTTATACTGAAGTTTTAAAAGAAGCTTAAGAAAATCATTTTTAAATAATTAAAATCAATATCTTATCTTTGTCGTTAATCTTAAAAAATATATTTTATACCTATGGCTAAATCGCAGCAAACATTTAATAAAATTGAAAAGGAAAAACAACGCGCTAAAAAACGTGAAGAAAAGAAAAAGAAGAAGGAGGAGCGCAAATCCAATCCTAAAGGAAGCGATTTTGATATAGTGTATGTAGATGAACATGGAAATCTTACCAATACTCCTCCAGATCCATCTAATAAGATTGAAGTAGATGCAGATGATATTGTTCTTGGAGTGCCAAGGAAAGAAGAAGGCGAAGAGGAAGAAACAAAGAAAGATAAGGAAGGAAAAGTTTCCTTTTTTGACCATTCCAAAGGTTTCGGTTTTATAATTGACAGCATGAACCAGGAGAAATACTTTGTTCACGTAAGCGGTCTTATAGATGAGATTGAAGAAAATGATAAGGTAACCTTTGAACTGGAACGAGGCATGAAAGGAATGAACGCCGTTCGTGTGAAGAAGATCTAAATTATTCAATTCTAAATATAAGAGAGCAAACCCCTGGTTTGCTCTTTTTTTTTGTTTTAGAACTATAGATTGCCCTGAAAACAGTAGTTTCAAAGGTAACTAAGGTTTTAATAATTAACCGGTTTGGCTTAATTTCTTCTCTAAATAAAAGGAGATCATAACAAAGTTTATTACTAATATTGCAGCATATAAAAGCAATTTCTCATGCCAAAAGCCCCAAATACCGTATTGGTTATTTTAGCTTTTTTTTCCATTTACGTGATATGGGGGTCTACCTATCTATTAAATAAGATAGCTGTTACAGAACTCCCTCCTTTCATGCTTGCCTCAATACGTTTTACAACGGCTGGTGTTCTCATTTTTATTCTATGCAAAGTCATGGGAATTAGCCTTGCAATTACTAAAAAGCATTTGATCAATACCATAATTGCGGGTTTTCTCTTCCTGGCATTTGGAAATGGAGTAGTGGTATGGGCTTTAAAATATGTTGATAGTGGCTTCGCTGCCTTGCAAATTTCTGCCCAGCCTCTGGTTATTCTTATACTAATGTGGCTTATTGACGGGAAAAAAATAAAACCAATGTCAATGGTTGGGGTAGTATTGGGGATTATGGGTATCTATTTACTGGTAAGTCAAAAGGCACTCATAAGCAATGAAAATTCATTAATAGGCATGGGAATGATATTTTTGTGCCTTCTAAGCTGGGCATATGGAAGTTTATTCGTTTCAAAGGCAAGCCTTCCTTCAAATTATTTTGTGAACACAGGATATCAAATGTTTACAGGTGGAATTCTTTTGTTCCTCGCAAGTTTTGCCTTTGGGGAAACCTGGAGTTCCCCTTTGACCTGGAGTCTTCCAACACAATATTCTATGATCCTATTGATAATATTTGGCAGCATCGTGGCTTTTACCTCCTTTAATTATCTACTTAAGGTAGTTTCTCCGGAAAAGGTAGCAACATCTACTTACGTTAATCCAATAATCGCGCTGTTGCTAGGCTGGTATTTTTTAAATGAACAGATCACCCTACAGTCTATAATTGCAGCAACTGTACTACTAACGGGTGTATATTTTATAAATACCAGAAAAAAACTGGTGTTATATTCCAGGTTTTGGCCTAAGCAGGCTAGAGGGATAGGAGAAGATATTGAAAAATAACCCCTCCGGGAGCACTTGTTTTCAATGACATTTGTCATTGTTATTTGGGAGGTAATTGGGTAAATTTTGAATAATAAAATTTTCCTGACATGCCTTTTACAATAGAAGAATTTCTCGGCGTTTTTGAAAGCTATAATGCTGCTAATGATGCAAGAATTCCAGGCAACAGGGAACTTCACCTTGAGTAACATTAGTTATAAGTGAGCTGGTGATTCTTTAGGTAGCCTGTTTTTTAGCTGAAAAATATTTATAAAGGCCAAACAGGATCAATCCTGCAGTTACCGTTATTATCACATCCAGAAATTCTGAAATATCTGAACTTAGCAATAATGCGATTGAAGCCAGGATTCCGGTAACTGCAAAGAAATACCCATATTTAAGTTTGAAATACTGGGGTGTACCGGTATCCTTCTTTCGCAATTTTATCATTGCAGCACATACCAGTAAAAAGATCAGGATCTTGCTTATTACGCTTATAGAAACTGCATAAATAAAAGAACCGGTTAGTGAGGCGAGCACTGTAACGGCAGTGAAAATAAACAGGGAATAAACCGGTGTACGATTTTTGGGGTGGAGATAGGAGAAAAATTTTGGGAATTGCTTTTCCTCACTCAGGGCATAAGGTACCCGTGAACCAATTAACATAACCGCATTTAGCGTTCCGCCAATTGATACAACCGCACCAAGAGTAATAAGTGTGGCTCCCACAGGGCCCATAAAGAGGTATGCAGCCTCGGTAATGGGTTTTTCTGAAGATGCCAATCCAGGTAAGGTACCAATGCTCACATATTGTATCAAAGCATAAAAAACGGCTACAAATGACAGGGAAACAATAAGGGCAAATGGAATATTCCTGCGTGGTTCTATTATTTCTCCCGTACCTACCAAAACCGCTTCAAAACCTGTAAAAGCAAAAATGAGGATCAATACTGAAGCAGCAAAATCGGGAAGGGGAGGAGGGGATTGGGAAATCTCTATTAATTCCGGATTGATGAAGAAAAATCCAATAACTATAAATACCAACAACGGGAGGATCTTCGCTATGGCAAGAAAATTACTCAAAAGGGTAGAATTGCGCACCCCAAGATAATTCACCCAGGTAAAAATTGAAGTGATCCCAATAATAAGGCTTAGTTTAAATGGAGGGCTGACCAACACTTCGTTAAAATAACCAAGGTAAGTGACCATTAAATTGATAAGAGCTGCGTAGGTGGAAACCCTTGTAATAAGTATAAGCCAACCTATAATAAATGCAGGTATCTTTCCAAAAGCTGTAAGGATATAAAGGTAAGGTCCGCCGGTTTTTGTGAACCTACTGGCAACTTCAGCAAAAACAAGTACTAAAACCAGAACGATAAGGGCGCACAAAAAGAGTGCTGGCAGACTATAAAAACCAGATAAATTATAGATCTGTGATGGAAGGCCAAAAATACCTGCACCAATAGTACTGTTTATTAACAATAAAACAAGGTCCCAGCGGGAAATTTCACGTTTAAGCATTGGCGGGAAATTTTAACTGGGTTTGAACCACCATAATTGGAGCTATTTGGTTGTTTTTAGATTCATTGCAGTAAAAACCTTGTCTACAGGCTCCCAAAGTTCAATTTTATTGCCTTCAGAATCCATTATATGAACAAACTTCCCATACTCAAAAGTTTCAATTTCATCCAGAACAGTCACTCCGTTGGCTTTTAAATTTTTTACCAAAGCTTCAATATGCTGCACCCGGTAATTGATCATAAACTCCTTTTTAGAAGGTTCAAAATATTTACTTCCCATTTTAAAAGGGCTCCATTGCAGATAATTTATTTCGTCCGGATTGTTGGCATTTCGGAACTCAAAGCTGGAACCCCATTGATTTGTTTCGAGCCCAAGATTTTCGGAATACCAATCTTTGGTTTTCTGAGGATCTTCTGAAAAAAAGAAAATTCCACCAATTCCTGTTACCCTGGGAATTGTATCGTCATGTTCAACCGATTTGTCTTGTTTCTGATCGTCATTCATATTTGCGTTGGTTTTATTTTGGAGATCACATCCTGTAAGAATTGTTACAATTATAAGATACCTGGAGAATTTGATCATTTGTTTAATATTGGAAGAATAAATTTCAGTTTAGGTTTAAAAATTATGTATTTCGAATATAAGTAAATATTAAAAGCATATTTCACATAATACTATATAATAGAAAACGAATTGTAAATAGGCTGAAGTTCGTGATATAACGGTTACAATTGCTTTCGATAGTAGCCATAGGCTCATAACTGCAACTAAAAGGTACTATTAGCTATTTTACTTATAATACTATTTGTCCTATAATTTATATTATGTAAAATAGGATTTATAGGAAGATTGTGAATAGAATAATCCTCTCCCAGTATAAAAACTATGACTATTGGATTTTAATTAGAAGGTGCTTTCTATAACTTCTCTACTTCTCCTTTATATTTTTAAGAAATAAGAAAATTCTTAAAAGGCATATTTTTGATCTATTTGAGAGCTTTTACATTTCCGCGATATGAGATCGCATTGCGTTCTGAACTGTTTACAGATGTGTGGGATTTTCTCCCGGGCATAATGCTTATAAAAAACTGCAGATCTTCTGTACCCTGACGGCCTTCAAATTTAATTTGAATGTTATTTTCCTTGCTATTCTCTTCAATGACCAGTTTTTCTGCGGGGCCAACATATTTTATACCTCCATCTCCACCGCCATATGCTCCACCAGATTGTCTAACCCCAAAATAAGGTAAGAATAAGTCAACTTGGTTTCCTTTAAACCTTATATAATTTGGATTTCCCAAAAGGTTAATGGTATTACCGCTCATTGGTATTGCCCACTCCTGTTCTATTTCAAATTCCCTGGAGTTTACTAAATTAAGAATATCATCATAATCCTGACCTCCAACTTCAACTTTTGAAGATCCGCAGCCGGAGATTATTAGTAACAGCAAAGAAATTTTAAACAAATGATATATTCTTTTCATGGGATTCTAATTTAAAACATCTATAATTTACGATATTTTAATCATAGCCCCTTTAAATATTTCATAAAAGCAACAACTAAAAAGTTGACAATACTTCCTGTTTATGGTGTAATTAAAAAATTTCATAAATATTATATAATTAGCCTGAAACCTTTGTGGCATTAAGCTAAATTGCGGTTATTGTTTTAAATTAAAATTACAAAATATGGATGCTAGATTTCAATATGTAAAACTTGACAGAAGCGCAAGTCTGGAAGATTTCACTCAAAAAAAACTGGATAAACTTGAAAACCGATATGATTGGGTGATCAGTGCCGAAGTGCATTTCAAAAAACACGAACCTGAGGCCCCAAAAGGCCACATTTGCAATATAAGTCTAAGTGCTCCCGGACAAAATATTTTTGCAGAATCCAATGAAGAATCTTTTGAAGCTTCTGCAGTAGAAACGATCAAAGATCTTGAACGTCAGCTAGAAAAGCGTAAAGCCCAGATGAAAGCGTATTAATTACCTGCTTTTAGATGGCAAAAAGCCTTCCGGTAATCCCGGAAGGCTTTTTTATTTGGATTATAAGAACCTAAAAGCAATATTTTAATTTAATATTCTGGAATACAATTGTTTGAGTTTCTTATTTAACATGTCCCATTGTTAAAAAATGTTGAAAATGTTGTAATTTAAAGTTTGGATTTATAAGAACCCCCGGATCTTATATTAATTTTCGGCTATGGTTCATTTAAGTTTACGTCGGCCAATATTAGGGGGCATTGTATTTGCTATAATTCTCACCATCTCTTCCCTCACATTTATCGAAATGACGGGGATAGTTGCCAGGGAATTATTAGAGAACTCGGTTTCGGGCATTATATCTCTCTGCTATGTAATAAGCATAGGGTCTATTTATATTCTGGTTATAATTCTCCACTTGTTAAGCGCAAGATTACCCATTGAATTAGGTCTAAGGCATAAGCATTATAATTCTCTTTTAAATATAGCTAAGCTTGCCACTCTTTTAATAATTTTCTCAATCATAGTTATTCTGTTATTGAACATTCCATTCACACGGCTTAAAGCCATTCCAGATGCTTTATATTCTACGATTTATTATATAATCCTTGCGGTTGCATCTATTCTTGGAGGAAGTTTTATTTCAATTATCACTATGATATATATTACCATTCGCACAATGATACATCAGGAAGATGGACAATTATCATTAAATCTTAAAACCCCAGAAGAAAATGTAGATGCAGGAGAAAATAACGGTGCCACGGAAGTGGACCCTAATATGCAAATGAATGAAGAGGTTAAAGAAGTTTAATTGCTGGAAAAAATTAAGGGGACTCCTCGAAAAACACCTTGTACATAAAACAGAATTTTTTTCCTTTCTTCCTTGGAATTGGGGTTTTAAAATTGTGAATTATGAGAAAATGCTATGGGAAAAGTCCCCTTTAAATATTTATGATTGAATTTTGCTTAACTGTTGTAAAATATCGGTTTGATGCCCATCTTCCAGATTAAAACCGGGCTTTCCTTTTAAAGGGAATAGATATGCAAAAGGTTTATCATATGCATTCCAGGCTTCGGCAAGTCCAAATTCATCATTTTTATGCTCCAATTTGGGACGCATAAATGTATTCTCGTCACTACCGTATGGAGACCCTTCAGCATCTGCTCCCGTAAATAACATTCCGTCATTAATATCAGAGTAAATTAATACAGAGCCGCCACCATTTCCGGGAAGGTCTGTTACCGTAAGTCCAAAATGTTTCATCACTTCATTCTTTGCAGTAATATCTTTCACCTTATCTCCATTATTCACTGTGATCCTTGGGTGCATAAAAACAGGTGCTCCTCCTGCATCTTCAGATATAGTTTTTAAACTATCATAAGCTGTTTTATATACGTCACTGTTTGAGATAAATATACCCTTGATGGAATAACCATCTGTAATAAGTTTTTTAACCGCTTCTTTCGTTCCACTTTCAACAACGTCAATAAGAATGATATCTTTACGGTTGAGATGTCTTATTGCATAACCCTGATGTACGCCACCTTCCCTTTCTCCACCTTTAATAATAAAGGTATCTGGGATTAACTTCAAAAATTTACCTGTTTCTCCCTGTTCAATAAATTCGGCACTCTGGCTATGCAAAATCTGCATTTTATCCACTGTCTTCATATAGCAAAATGATTTTTTGATTAGAAGATCAATTTACAACCGCGGCAAAGTTTTGCAATCCTATTTAATACAGTTTAACGAGGATTTAATAGTTCATTAACTCACGGGAAAAAGCTCCAAATTTTCCGTGCTTTGAAAAGGAAAACGCTAAAGGAAAGATTTTGTTTTTATGTTTCAGTACTGGTACAAAATTGCTGTTCTTTTCAAAAGAAACAGTGTTGGCGGGTATCCCGTAGTGTTGTGAAATATCCAATGATAAGTGCTTTCTAAGATCTACGGAAGAGGAAAAAATCTTCCAAAAGCCATCTTGTGTCCCGGGATTTATTGAGGCGGAACTATGAATGTATTCTTCATTAACAATACTTGTAAGATGATATACCCAGGCACCAATTTTTACTTCTCCCGAAGCTGAATCACGGGATTGGCACAAAATCGTACATTCCTGTAAAAGAGGATTGAAATTTCTGGGCAATGAAAATTGGCGCTGGTGGGCTTTATAAGCAGCTTCTTTCATGGTCCACAAAAGCCATAACTGTTTTAAGGGCGTGGAAGCTTTGAATATATAAGCCTGTTCCCTTAGTGTAAAAACCTTATTAAGGAAACGAGGGCGCATTGGATCGCTTTCCAATGCAGCCAGCCTGAGGTCAACAATATCATTCCCTATCAACTTTAAGCGGTTTTTGATTTGATAACATTCATCGCATCGCCCACAGTAAGCATTCCATCCATGGAGTCGTTGTCTATTTCAATATTGAACTCATCCTCAACATCCAGCACTACATCTACCAGGTTGGCCGAGTTGATTTGCAGGTCATTTAAAAGATCTGTTTGTTCCCCAAACTTATCTAAGCCGGGTTTATGCTGCACATAGGGGGTTACTATTTTCTTTAGTTTTTCCAGCAGGATACTATCTGTCATATAAATTTTTATTTACTATTAAATATTTTCAGGAATTGAACTTCTTAAAGATAACCACTGCATTAACATCACCAAATCCAAAACTTGCCTTGGCCAGAATATTAAAATTCCCTTCCACGGTATTAAGCGGAATATTTTGCCTCGGTACCAATTTTTCAATTTCGGGAGCAAGATCTTCGCTGTTCACATTTCCGAATACAAAACCTTTGTAAAGTTGCAGCACTGCTGCTACGCATTCTATACTGCCGGATGCGCTAAGGCAATGCCCCGTCATACCTTTTAGGGAATTAATATAAGGAAAATCCTGGCCTCTCCTATTCAAGGCAGTAATCCAGTTTTCAATTTCCACCACATCACGCGAAGTTGCTGTAAGATGACCATTGATAAGATCTAAATTTGAAGCTGAAATACCTGAATTTTGGAGTGCACCGGTTATGCACCTTTGCACTGCTTCATTATTTGCGGCCGTCATAGTCCCCCCTCCTCTTTGTCCTCCACTGTTAACCTCACCTCCAAGGACTTCGGCATAAATAACTGCACCCCTGGCAATTGCCTCCTCAAAATCTTCCAGAAGTAGTGCTCCAGCCCCACTTCCCGGAACAAAACCTTTGGCTGTTGCACTCATTGGCCTGGAAGCTCTTTGTGGGTCCTGATTATAATTCCCCGGTAAAATTCGCATTGCGTCAAATCCTCCCCAAACGTATGGGCCATGGTCCGCACAACTTCCTACCAGCATACGTTTTGCTTTTCCTGATTTTATTCTTTCATATCCCATTAGTACTGCTTCCGTCCCGGTGGTGCAGGCAGAGGAATTGGTAGTAACGAGATTTCCGCAGCCAAGAATACCGCCCAGATAGGCACTAATTCCACTGGCCATGGTCTGCAGTACACTTGTACTGCCAAGACGGCGGGTGTTTCCTTCATCTATTAAATGAATGGCCTCTCTAAATTTATCCACTCCCAGGATCCCTGTTCCAAATATGATCCCTGAGTCCCAATCTGGAGTTTGTTCCGGCGCTTTTTCAAGCCCGGCATCTTTCCACGCTTCACATCCTGCAATTACACCATAAATAATACCGCTGCTGTTAAGGCCTCGTAGTTGCAAAGGGGTGAAATTCTCTTCAAGTTTTTCCTTTGAAATGTCGGGCTTCCCTCCTATCTGGCAACTGAATTTTAATTCCTTAAGTTCATCGAAAAACCTTATTCCGCTTTTCCCGGATCTGATAGCCGATTCAAAATCCACCAACCCCACAGCATTAGGAACCGCGACGCCCATTCCGGTAATTACAACACGACGGTTCATAGATTTATTTGACAAGTAATGCTTATTTAATTTTAAATAAATTACTGCTACAGGTTAGTTTGGAAATAATCTTTATGTGGTAAAAACCATTCCTGCAATTTTTCCTCTGCATACCAGCTTATCATTGCTATTATACATTTCTGTATTACATTTTAATTTATTAAACCTGAAATATTCCTTTTTAGAAATGACTTTTACTGTTTCCCCGGGGAAAACCGGCAGAAAAAAATCTACTTCAGAAGAACTCATGGCTATTTGAAGTTCTTTTTCCTGGGATTTCTCTTTATCAAGTAAATAGATCCCTAAACATACCACGCCTATTTGGGCCATACATTCAGTAAGTATCACTCCCGGAGTAACGGGCTCATCTTTAAAATGGCCCTGATAATAAAAAGCGTCTGGCTGAAATAAAAAATTTCCTTCCACTCCATTCTCATCAATTTTGGTGATCTCATCAACAAATAGAAAGGGGAAGGAATACGGCAGACGGGAAATGATTGCAGTTGACTTCAATTTTTATGAATATTTATTTCTAGCCGCAGCTGTGTTTTCTTCCTTGGTTTGTGAGGTTGTTAACCGGACTTATTATTTTAAATGTTCTCCTCCGTTCACGGGAATAATCGACCCCGTTATCCAGCAAGCCTCATCTTTGGAAAGGAGATATACCACATTGGCCACATCTTTTGGTACCGTAAGCCGGCGAAAGGGGTTGTGCTTTAAAGCATGTTCTTTCAGGGTTTCACTGCCAGGGATCATTTGAAAGGAGCGGGTAACTGTAACCCCCGCCTGTATACAATTGGCCCTTATTCCATACGGTGCTAGTTCCAACGCCATACTGCGGGTAATAGATTCCATCGCAACCTTGGCCACAGATACTGCCGCATAATTTGCCCAGGCTTTTTGATTGCCTTCACTGGTAAAAGAGATCACCCTGGCATCCTTGGCAAACATTTTAGCTCTAAAAACTGCTTGTGTCCAGTCATATAAACTAAGTGCCATGGCATCAAGAGTAAGTTGAAAATCTATATTCTCAAGAATGGGCCCCTCCCCTGTCATTGGTTTCAGGTTCCCGCGGGCAATACTATGCACCAGGGTTCTTATTTTTCCTTTATCACCCAGGATATCTTTAATTTCCTCGATAAGCAGTCCCCTTTTTTCTTTTTGGATTGCATCAACATTAAAACTTTCCAGCCTTACATCAGAATTTCGAATCTCCTCGAAGGCTTCCTCAATATCGGGAATTTCAGCTTTCCGGTCGCGGTGAATAATAATGATATTCATCCCGTGTTGGGCTAGTTTACGGGCCGTTGCAAGGCCAAGGCCACTACTTCCTCCCAGGATGAGTGCCCAGTAATCAAGATCTTTAAATTCTGCTACCATTGGATTAGGATTCTTTGTGCCGAAAAACCCGGGCCAAAACTTAGCATCAATCCCTGGTCCCCTTTTGGGATAGATTGATTGAGAAAACGTTCAAGTACATAAAGCACCGTTACACTGCTCATGTTGCCGTAGAGCCTTAAAATTTCCCGGGTATCGTCAATATTCTTTCCTAAGGTACCAAAAAGTTCAGAAACCGTTTGCACAATTTTTTTCCCACCGGGATGAAAAATAAGATGTTGCACTATTTCAATATCACTGTTGTGTTTTGCAAGGAAGGGGTAAATAATATCGGGAAAGTGCTGTGAAATAGTTGCCGGTACCGTTTCATCCAGGATCATTTGCAATCCATCATTGGAAAGATGAAATCCCATTAAATGGGTAGCATCATAAAAATGGTACATTTCTTCGGCAAGGATTTCAGGACCTTTTACATTTTCTTCGGAAGACAACAGCACGCAGGCCGCACCGTCACCAAAGATCGCGGCGCTCACCATATTGGCCATACTATGATCATTGAGCTGAAATGTTGCGGTAGGACTCTCCACCGCTACTACAGCTGCACGTTTTCCCGGGTTAGCCTTGAGAAAATTATAGGCATAAATCATCCCTGAAATTCCCGCTGCACAGCCCATTTCGGTAACAGGCAATCTCGTTATATTTTGTTTTAACTGAAGTTCATTTATAAGATATGCATCCAGTGACGGGATCATTATTCCCGTACAACTCACGGTGATGATGTAATCCAGAGATGAAGTTTCCCAACCGGCATTTTGAAGTGCCCCGGAAAGAACATTTTTACCCAGTTTCTTGATCTCCCGCACATATATATTATTCTTCTCTTCAAAGGAAGTTGAAGTAAATACTTCCTCAGGGGACATTATGGAATATCGTTTATCTACTCCTGCTCCTTCAAAGATCTTTAAGATCTTTCTACGAAACCTCTCATCCTGCCCTTCAAGCCAATGATCTACCAGCGGCAGTATATCTTTTGTTTCCCTGGAATAATTAGGCAACTCCTTTTCAACCTTTACTATTTTTACACTCATAAAATATTTTTAATAGGGCTATTTCTCAATGATCCATTGGTAGCGGTAAGCCCATTTCCATTTGATCGCCTGTTTTCTCGCAGGTATTACCGAGGCAAATTTTTTGAGGTCTTTTCTTTTAAATCCGCGTAATACAGAGGTAAGGCCGTCATCTCTGGCTATTTTATTTCTTATGAACACCTTGCAAAATGCCCGGAATAAAAAATATGCCTGCTTGCTGCGGTGAAGGTCATTTATAACCACTCCCATAGTAGCCTGCCGGTAAAAATTAGTCATTATTTCTTTAATCTCAGCATCTTTGAAATGGTGAAGGGTTAAAGTGCATAACACTATGTCAAATTGATCTCCCTTGAATTCATCGCTAAATATATTCTGAGATCTATATTCTATTTCCGGGTAATATTCTGAAAGTCTTTCTGCAATTTCAATGGCGTGAGAGTTGGCGTCTATTCCGGTTAATTTCAACGGAAAGTTCCTTGTTCTTCCCCAGTTAGCAATCTCCCGTAAAATGGCTCCATTCCCGCAACCTACATCAACAATATGAACAGGCTCATTGTTTGGATGGCCTTTCAACAGCTTTTTAATACCCTGCATAGTAATCTTATTACCACCAAGCCATTTATTGATATTTTCCAGATCATTTAAGGTTTTCTCCAACTCACTGCCCTGGAGATCAAAATCATCCATGATCTCAATATCGCTGGTTCTTGTAGTGGTATCAATTTTCATCATAGTACCGGGTTCCCGTGGGTTTTCTTAATAATCTTTGGCAACAAAGCCGGAAAAATATTCAGGGTGTGACGGGATATTTCAGCCAGAGAAGGATGCATCAACACCTTTTGTAAAAGTCTGCCGGTTTTTAACCTTGCGCTAAAATTCTTCTCCCATTTTTTCACGTACTCATTCTCCAATGTTTCCCGGTTAAAAGTTGGGCTTGTGAAATGGTTTAAAATACTTTCAGAAACAAGCTTCGCACTATGAATAGCCATTGCCATTCCATTTCCACATAATGGATGTATTAACCCCGCGGCGTCTCCCAACATAATTATATGATCCTGTATCCTGGATTTATTGTCAAAAGAAATTTGAGCAATGCTCAGGTCTTTTTCGAACAAGGGTCGGGCATTTTTAAAAAAATCACTTAAATGCGGATTCCCGGAAAGCACGTTTTGTTTATATGCTTCTGGATCCTTATGTTTTTTAAAACTTTTATAAGTAGCCAGGTAGCATACATTTACCGCTCCCGTTTCAGTTTTTGAAAGCCCGCAATAGCCTCCATTAAAATTATGAAGAGACACCATATTTTCAGGATATTTTTCCAATTCATAGTGTCCTTTAACCGCCAGCCAGCTTGTTTTTTTATTTATGAAATTCCTATCGAGTTTTTTATCGAGGACAGAACGTTTTCCATAGGCTCCCAATACAATTTTAGCCGAAATTTTCACCTCTTCCAGGCTTGACACAGTGAATTTATTCTCTAAAAATTCAATATTATTTACTGTTACGGTCATTACCTGTGCCCCTTTCTCATTTGCTTTTTTGTATAGTATTTCATCCAGCTTAAAGCGGCTTATTCCAACACCGCCCTGGGGTAATGTTGAAGTAATGGATTTCCCGGAAGGATTGCTGTACATAAGAGTTTCAATATTCACGGGATTGTATGAGTAAAGATCTACCCCAAGAGATTCAAGGTAAGGAATGACTTCCTTTGAAAGGTATTCACCACAAACTTTATGATGAGGATAGGTTTCTTTTTCAAATACACATACCTCAAAACCGGCACCTGCCAGGTGAATTGCAGCGGTTAAGCCTGCCAACCCTCCCCCCACAATAGCGATATCAATTTCTTTCACCTTTGTAATTTAAATAAAAAATCCCGGGTTTTGGGCCCGGGATCTTTCAATTTATAATTAAGATGTTATTGATTTTTTGTAGCCTCTTCAGCTTCTTTTTGAAGCTTTTCATTTGCTACAATTGCAAGTTCTACCCTACGATTTTTTGCACGACCATCGGCTGTGGTGTTATCATATTTGGGTTGAGATTCACCATACCATTTTGTGTCAAATCTTCCGGCAGCAACTCCATTATTAACAAGGTAACTTGTAACGGCCTGGGCGCGATTTTTAGAAAGAGTTAGGTTATAACTATCGCTTCCTGCGCTATCTGTATGTCCTTCTACTAAAATATTGCTATCTGGATATTCTTTAAAGATGGCAGCAAGTTTATTTAGGGTTTCCTTAGATTTTGCGTTAATGTTGAATTTTTCAGTATCAAAATAGACACCGCTGGATTCATCAAAAGTTACATTAATCCCTTCCCCAACTCGTTCCACTTCAGCTCCTGGAATTTCCTGTTCGATCTTCTGGGCTTGTTTATTCATACGGTCACCAATGTATGCGCCTGCGGCACCACCAACAACTCCACCAATAATGGCTCCTAGAGCAGTGTTTCCGTCTCCTGTATTGTTTCCAATAACTCCA
>CAXAZV010000015.1:0-21506 GCA_963973375.1 uncultured Antarcticibacterium sp. | reverse complement strand
GCTGTTGCGGTATTCCAAAATGCGAAAATTCTTTTCTCTCCGGGGAAAGCATCAAATGCCGGGGGAGTTGCAACCTCAGGTCTTGAGATGTCTCAAAACTCTATGAGATTTAACTGGACTGCTGAAGAAGTAGATAAAAAACTACATGAGATAATGAAAAATATTCACGCCGCCTGCGTTCAGTTTGGATCACAGGAGGATGGATATGTAGATTATGTAAAAGGAGCAAACATTGCTGGTTTCGTAAAAGTAGCCGATGCTATGCTTGCGCAGGGAGTAGTATAATCAATCCTGCCTTAATAGAATGCACAATTAATGCCGCCCTCAGGGCGGCATTTTTTATTTATCTTCGTTCAAAACTTCTCCAATGTTGGTCAATACCAATGCCATTGTAATTAGTGCTCTTAAATATGCCGAGGCAGACCTCATTGTTAAATGCTATACACAAAAAAGCGGGTTAAAGACTTATTTGCTTCGCGGGATAATGAAATCCAGAAAAGGAAAATTCAAAGCTTCCATGTTCCAGCCATTAACACAACTGGAAATAGTAGGCAGGCATAAGGACAAAGGCTCCATGGAATATCTTCAAGACGCCAGAATACTGCATCATTACTCAAGTTTGCATACCAATGTGGTAAAATCTACGCTGGTTTTGTTCCTTTCTGAAATTCTGAGAAATTCCATCCAGGAAGAAGAACAAAATGAAAGTTTGTACCATTATTTGGAAAACACATTTAACTGGCTGGACTCCCACGATACTATTGCCAATTTTCATTTACTGTTCATGCTTAGGTTAAGCAGGTACCTTGGCTTTTTTCCCGATGAGTTTCAGGGTGACAGCAATTATTTTAATATGCTGGAGGGTGTATTTCAAAACGTGAACACCGGCCCCTATTGTATAGAAGGTCCAAATTTAGAGCTTTTAAAGCAGTTGATGGGTACGAATTTTGATGAGTTAGAAAACATCCAATTGACCAAAACCAAAAGATCAGAATTTTTAAATATGTTACTCAGTTATTACCAACTTCATATAGACTCCTTTAAGAAACCAAGATCTCTTACCGTTTTAAACGAAATTTTTCATTAATGCGGTTTTTAATTCTTGTATTGTGTTTTTTTTCCTGTGTTACAGTAATGGGACAAGAGGTGGTAGTTCTGGATAAAGGAACCAAAGAGCCCTTGTCTTATGTGGCTATATTCAACAGGAATAAAACTACTACTACCTTTACAGCTAGACAGGGAAAAGCAGATTTAAGCAAATTCAAATCCCGGGAGATCATCATTTTTAAACATATTTCCCATCACGAATTTTCTACCACTAAAGCAGAGATCGCCGCTTCAGGCGGGAAAGTATATCTCACGCTGGATGAAAGCCGGCTGGAGGAAGTGGTACTTTCTGTATCAAGATTTAAGCAGAGAAGTAAAGAAGTTCCTCAAAAGACTATAAGCATCAAGCCCGAAGATATTGCCTTTCACAATCCGCAAACATCAGCAGACCTATTACAAAGCACCGGAAAAATATTTGTGCAGAAGAGCCAGATGGGGGGCGGGAGTCCTATGATTAGGGGATTTTCAACCAATAGATTGCTGCTTACCGTAGATGGCGTTCGTATGAACAATGCCATTTTTAGAAGCGGCAACATTCAGAATATTATCTCCATTGACCCGCTGGCGGTTAATCATACAGAAGTGCTGCTGGGGCCGGGATCTGTTATCTACGGGAGTGATGCCATAGGGGGCGTAATGAATTTCTTTACTCTAAAGCCGCGTTTCTCCTTTAAGGAGGAAAGGATCAATGGAAATATCTTTACCCGGTATTCTACGGCCAATGAGGAAAAAACGACTCATGCTGATGTTAATTTTGGATTTGAAAAGTGGGCATTTTTGACCAGTGTAACATATTCAGATTTCGGGAACCTTAAAATGGGAAGCCACGGGCCCAATGACTATTTGCGGCAGGAGTATGTGGAAACCCGGAATGGAGAAGACATACTTGTCCAAAATAAAGACCCCAGGATACAGATTCCCACCGGTTACAACCAGATCAATTTGCTGCAAAAAATAGCCTGGCAACCCAACAATATTTGGGATATCACCCTGGGTGCTTATTACTCCACCACATCAGATTTTTCTAGGTATGACAGGTTATATCAAAAACGCAACGGTCAGTTTCGTTCAGCCGATTGGTATTACGGGCCGCAAAGTTGGTTCCTGGGAAACCTTCAGCTAAGCAAAAAGGGTAATGGAAAACTGTATGACAAGGCAAAATTTACCGGGGCCTATCAAAACTTTGGCGAAAGCAGGCATGATCGTAATTTTGAAAAAGAGATCCTTTATTCCACCAGCGAAAAAGTTGATGCATACTCGGCCAATCTTGATTTTGAGAAAGCATTTTTAAAGGATAAACTTTTTTACGGAGTTGAATATGTTATTAATTTTATTGATTCACAGGGAGCAGGAGAAAATATATTCAATGGGGCAGCTGTAGAGCATCCTGCGAGATATCCCGATGGGTCCTCTTGGCAGTCTATCGCAGCCTATACGGGATACCAGATGGAACTTAATAATACGTTGCATATGCAATTGGGGGCCCGATATAACGCAATAATCCTCAAGGCTAATTTTGATGATTCCTTTTACGAGATGCCTTTTTCAAGTGCCAATCTTAGCACCGGTGCCCTAACGGGAAGTATAGGGATGAACTGGCAGGCCCGGGAAAATGTAACTTGGAAAGCCAATGTTGCAACTGCTTTTAGGGCACCCAATATAGATGATGTAGGAAAGATCTTTGATTCTGAACCTGGATCTGTGGTTGTACCCAACCCTCAATTAAAACCGGAATATGCATATAATGCTGAAATGGGCATAAACTGGAAGGTAACAGAACATATTATTTTTGACCTCTCCTCATTCTATACGATCCTGGATAATGCGATGGTACGCCGGGATTTTAATCTTGACGGGGAGCGTACTATGGAATATCAGGGGGAGATCAATAATATTCAGGCAATACAGAACGCGGCCGGGGCCTGGGTTTACGGTTTTGAGGGTGGGCTGGAAATTAAGTTCACCCCGGCTTTAAGATGGATCTCCCAGCTCACAATAACCAAAGGAAAAGAGGAGTTGGATAATGGAGAAACCGCGCCCTTGCGGCATGCGGCTCCGTTATTTGGAAATTCTCACCTGGTTTTTAATATCAACAAGATAAAACTGGATCTTTTTGGAATTTATAACGGCCAATTCAATTTTGAAGACCTCGCGCCTTCTGAACAGGGAAAAGCTTATCTCTATGCGGCAGATGAGAATGGCAATCCCTATTCTCCCTCCTGGTACACTCTAAATTTTACGGCTCATTATGAGATCACCAAAGATCTTAGCACAACAGTCTCGCTTGAAAATATCACAGATCAGCGCTACCGGACCTATTCTTCGGGTATTGCTGCTGCCGGAAGGAATTTTATCCTGGCATTGAGATATAGTTTTTAAGAGCTTCAAAAAAATAATAATTCAAGCCGAATAGATCAAGAATGCGTTAAAATACTTAGGTTCAAAGCACCTAGGGGTTTTCCCTTACTTTTTATGCGGTTTCTAGTCTTTTTATTCTTAATAAATGATTATTTTCGCAGCTCATGAGAAATAAGCATAAAATGAGCACAAAGTTCGCTGAATATAAAGGACTTGACCTTCCAAAAATAGCTGAAGAAATTCTGAGCTATTGGAAGGAGAATGATATTTTTGAAAAAAGCGTAACTACACGTGAAGGAAAGGAGCCATTTGTATTTTTTGAAGGCCCTCCCTCAGCCAATGGATTGCCGGGTATTCACCACGTCATGGCGCGTGCCATTAAAGACATTTTTTGCCGGTATAAAACCCAGAAAGGTTATCAGGTTAAAAGAAAAGCAGGATGGGATACCCATGGTTTGCCCATTGAGCTTGGTGTTGAAAAAGAACTTGGAATTACCAAAGAAGACATTGGAACCAAAATAAGCGTAGAAAAATACAACGAGGCATGTAAAAATGCCGTAATGCGCTATACCGATGTTTGGAATGATCTTACTGAAAAAATGGGATATTGGGTAGATATGGAAGATCCATATGTTACCTATAAATCCAAATATATGGAAACAGTGTGGTGGCTGCTTTCTGAGATCTATAAAAAAGGCCTAATTTATAAAGGTTATACCATCCAGCCGTATTCTCCAAAAGCCGGAACAGGTTTAAGTTCTCACGAGCTTAACCAGCCCGGAACCTATCAGGATGTTACAGACACTACGGTTACGGCAATGTTTAAAACCAAAAGAGATTCCCTCCCGGAATTTTTACTGGACATAGCCCCTGAAATTTATATAATTGCCTGGACCACCACGCCGTGGACCCTTCCCGCAAACACCGCATTAACCGTTGGGCCTAAAATTGACTACGTAACCGTGCAAACCTATAATCAATATACGTTTCTGCCGGTAACCATTATTGTTGCAAAAGACCTTGCGGAAAAGCAATTTGATAAGAAATTTAAAAAAGTTGAAAATCCCGAAGGCTTAAAAGCCTACAAGCAGGGAGACAAGATCCCGTATTACATAGGGGAAAGTTTTAAAGGTAAGGACCTGGTTGAAATTAGATACGAGCAATTACTGCCTTATGTACAACCTTTTGAGCATCCGGAAAATGCCTTCAGGGTAATTGCAGGCGATTTTGTTACTACAGAGGATGGTACAGGAATAGTACATACCTCCCCAACATTTGGGGCAGATGATGCCCTGGTTGCAAAACAGGCAACACCGGAAGTGCCGCCGTTATTGGTGAAAGATGAGAATGATAACCTGGTTCCTATTGTGGATCTTCAGGGAAAATTCATAAAGGAGATAGGAGAATTTGGCGGTAAATATGTCAAGAATGAATACTATAATGAGGGAGAAGCGCCGGAACGATCTGTAGATGTTGAGATTGCAATAAAATTAAAAGAAGAGAACAGAGCCTTTAAAGTTGAAAAATATGTTCACAGCTATCCCAATTGCTGGAGAACAGATAAGCCAATATTATATTATCCATTGGATTCCTGGTTCATAAAAGTAACAGCTTTCAAGGATAGAATGTTTGAATTGAACAAAGAGATCAACTGGAAACCACAATCTACCGGGGAAGGCCGTTTTGGGAACTGGCTTGCCAACGCCAATGACTGGAATCTTTCCAGGAGCAGGTATTGGGGTATACCATTACCCATCTGGCGTACTGAAGATGGTAAAGAAGAGATCATTATTGGTTCAATAGAAGAATTAAAATCTGAGATTACGAAGTCTGTCGAAGCAGGGTTCATGAAAAATGATGTTTTTGAAGGCTTCGAAGTTGGTAATATGACAGAGGAGAACTATGATAAGGTAGATCTTCACAAAAATGTTGTAGACCAGATCATTTTGGTTTCAGCCTCAGGAAAACCCATGAATCGTGAGGCAGATCTTATTGACGTTTGGTTTGATTCAGGTTCTATGCCCTATGCCCAATGGCATTATCCATTTGAAAATAAGGACAGGGTAGAAGCAGGCGAGCGGAAGGCAGATTTTATTGCTGAAGGAGTAGATCAAACCAGGGGTTGGTTCTATACATTGCACGCTATCGCCACTATGATCTTTGATGATGTGGCTTATAAAAATGTGGTGTCAAACGGGCTTGTACTTGATAAGAACGGGCAAAAGATGTCCAAACGCCTTGGCAACGCTGCCGATCCTTTTACAACACTTTCAACCTATGGGGCAGATGCCACCAGATGGTATATGATCTCCAATGCAAATCCATGGGACAACTTAAAATTTGACTTGGAAGGCATAGGGGAAGTGAGCAGGAAGTTTTTTGGGACTTTATATAATACTTATTCTTTCTTCACTTTATACGCAAATCTTGACAAATTTGATTATTCTGAAGAGGATATCCCTATGGAGCAGCGCCCTGAAATTGACCGCTGGATCCTTTCTGAATTAAATACACTCATAAAAAAAGTTGATAAATTTTACGCCGAATATGAGCCTACCCGGGCCACCCGCGCAATTTCCGAATTTGTTCAGGAAAACCTGAGCAACTGGTATGTGAGGTTAAGCCGCAGAAGGTTCTGGAAAGGCGATTATGAGCAGGATAAAATTTCAGCATATCAAACGCTTTACACCTGCCTTGTGACAGTGGCAAAATTAAGTGCTCCGGTAGCGCCGTTCTTTATGGAAAAGCTTTACAGGGACTTGAATGCTGTTACCGGGAAAGAGGCCTTTGAATCTGTTCACCTGGCAAGTTTCCCTTCCTATAATAAGGAACTGGTAGATAAGGATCTGGAACATAAAATGGAAAAAGCCCAAATCATTTCTTCTCTGGTTTTGTCTCTTAGAAAAAAGGAAATGATAAAAGTGCGCCAGCCATTACAGCGCATTATGATACCGGTATTCGATGAAAGTCAAAAAGCTGAAATAAAAGCAGTAGAAGACCTCATAAAATCTGAGGTGAATGTGAAGGAAATCCAGCTTATTGATGACGCCTCCGGCTTATTGGTAAAGCAGGCTAAGCCAAATTTCAAAGTCCTTGGGCCGCGATATGGAAAGGATATGAAAGCAGTGGTTGAAATTATCAATAATTTCCAATCTCAGGACATTGCCTTGCTGGAGCAGGAGGGAAAATATGAGGTTGAGATTAATGGAAAAATGACTAAATTGGAGCCTGAAGATGTAGTAATTACCTCACAGGATATAGAGGGCTGGCTCGTTGCCAGCAGCGGTAAAATTACCGTAGCCCTGGACGTAAATATTTCCGAAGATTTGAAAATGGAAGGTATTGCCAGGGAATTGGTTAACCGGATCCAGAATTTGAGAAAAGATTCAGGACTGGAAGTAACCGATACCATAAATGTGACCCTACTGAAAGATGGCATTGTCGAGGATGCAGTCTCAAAAAACATAACTTATATTAAAAATGAAACACTAACTGCAAGCCTCGAATTTGCAGACGTGGTTACAGCTGGCATACTAATTGAGTTTGACGATGTGAACACCAAATTGTGTATCAAAAAACATTAAGACCCATGTCAACAGAAATTAAAGAACGCTTTAACGATGCTGAATTAGCCGAATTTAAGGAGCTAATCCAGTCAAAAATCGCAAAGGCACAGGAGCAACTGGCACTTTACAAGAGTGCTTACGTGAACGATGGTAACAACGGGACAGATGATACTTCCCCTACATTTAAGGCATTTGAAGAGGGTAGTGAAACCCTTAGTAAGGAAGCGAATTCTCAACTTGCCATTAGACAGGAAAAGTTTATCAGGGATCTTAAAAATGCCCTTGTTCGTATTGAAAACAAAACCTACGGGATTTGCAGGGTTACCGGAAGACTTATTAATAAGGAACGTCTAAAATTGGTTCCGCACGCTACCTTAAGCATAGAAGCTAAAAATCTACAGCGTTAAGCGTTAGTTGTTTACAATAAAGTTAAGCGTTCCTTAAAGGTATACCCTTGGGAGCGCTTTATTTTTTTATAAGATTCATGAAACATTTCCTTATCCTATTATTTAGTTTTTATTCTTTGGGAATTTTTGCCCAGAAGGATACAGCTGTTGAGGTTGATGCAAAGGGAATTAAAAAGTTGTATATCCTTACTGAAGAGGTATTCAAGATCAATTTAAAAACTTCAGAAACAAATAAAATAACTCTTACCTCACATTCTGAAGGCGAATATTATAATGATATTTCCCTGGATATGCTGGTAGAGCAGGATCAAATGACCGTTACATCACAATTTCCCGCCCAATTGCAGAATGGGTATGACAAGCTAAGTGCTCACAAGGTTTTTTCCCTTGAAATAACACTGGAGATACCGGAAGGTCTGGAAGTTTATGTTCGCTCTAACCAGGCTTCCCTGCTGGGAAGTGGAAGTTTTAATTACCTGGAGGCAGAATTAAGAACGGGATTTTGCCGGCTTACCAATTTTACCGGGAATGCTCTTATTAATACCTACAGCGGCAATATTGCACTTGAAACTTCCAATGCTGTTGTAACATCTCTTTCCCGAAATGGAAAAGTGGTTCAGAATGGTTTTTCGCGGGGTGATCATAAAATTGAACTGCGCTCTATTTCGGGTGATATTAGCGTGCGGGAAAACTAAATAATATTAGTATTTTTGAGCCCTTTAATAACTGAATTTCATGTCTATAAAAAAAGCAAGTCTTGTTATAATTTTGATCCTTCTGGTAGATCAGATCTCCAAATTTTACATAAAGACTAATTTCGTACTTGGCGAAGAGATCAAGGTATTTAACTGGTTCAGCATTTTGTTTGTAGAAAATGAAGGTATGGCCTGGGGGGCAAAAATTCCCGGGGAGTATGGCAAGTTATTGCTCACGCTGTTTCGTCTGGGAGCTATAGTGGGAATTGCATATTGGTTATGGGATTCTGTTAGGAACAATGGAGCAAGGGTTCTCATAGTAGCAATCTCCTTCATCTTTGCCGGAGCTTTTGGCAATATCATAGATTCGGTGTTGTATGGAATGATATTTACAGACAGTTACGGGAGAGTAGCCGAGTTTATGCCCGAGGCCGGAGGTTATGCCGGTATATTTCATGGGAAAGTAGTAGATATGCTTTATTTCCCCTTATATGACGGGCCTCTGCCATCATGGGTTCCATTTTGGGGTGGTGAAAATTTTACTTTCTTTGAACCGGTATTTAATGTAGCAGATACTGCCATAAGTACCGGTGTTGGACTTTTGTTATTTTTCAATAAAAAAGCCTTCCCCGATAAAAAGGAAGAGGTAATTTAAGAAAAGTCTACAGAAATTTAGGCGACGTTTTTGTCAAAGATCTGCTCAAACTTCTTCAATTCTATAGGTTTTATCAAATAATCTGTTACAAGATTAAATGATTTTGCCCTTTCCAGATCTCTTGGATCAATGGAGGAAGAAACCACATATAGGGTGATCTTCTTGTCAAAGTTGTTTTTGATCTTTATAAACTCTCCCAGGAATTCCCAACCATCCATAACCGGCATATTAAGATCCAGGAAGATAATATCAGGAAGTTTTTCCTCGCTCATATTGGTAAGGATCACCTTGAAATATTCAAGGGCTTCCAGACCATTTTTGAAGATTAAAAGATTTTCAGAAAGGTGTTTGATCTCAATGATCTTTTTTACCAAATTAACGTATATCTTATCATCATCAATGATACACGCCAGCTCTATTTTTTGCCCCATTTTACTAAAATTTAATTTTAAAAGTAGTACCAATATTCACGGTACTGGTCACTGAAATTGACCCTCCCATCGTTTCCACCTGGTTTCGGGTGATAAACAGGCCAATTCCCTTCGCTTCAGGATTTCTGTGAAAGGTTTTATACATCCCGAACATTTTGTCCCCATACTGGTCCAGGTCTATCCCACTCCCGTTATCACTCACTTCCAGATAGGGGTGATCATTAACGAGATAGGATTGTATAAAAATTACAGGTTTCCTACCCTGATGCTTATACCTAATCGCATTTGTGATTAAATTTAGTAAAATACTTTCAAGATATTCAGGAATATAATTAATTTCTTCAAGTTCTTTGAAATCTGAGATGATATTTGCGCTTTCACGGTTCACCAGGGAAGATACTGATGCTATTACCACGTCCAGTGCAGCGCTAAATTTCACCTTGCGCCGCTCTTTGGTAAGCAGATTTTGATGCGTCACCATACTGTTCAAATGCATGATGGCACCGTCAAGATTATCTGAAATACTTACAATATTATCCAGTAGGTCCAGCTTATCCTGCGCGTTCTTAGATTCGGTTAAAAGCTGTACAACAAGGCTCAAATTGCTGCTGTGGGATCTCAAATTATGTGAAACCACGTGGGCAAAATTAAAGAGCCGCGAATTTTGGGCAGCAATGATATCAAGGGAATTTTGAAGATTTATCTCGTTGTTCTTATTATCATCAATATCCTGAAATACTCCGCGAATCCCTGTAATTTCCTGGTCATCATTATATACCGGTTTTCCCGTGGCCCTTACCCAAAATTCCCTTCCGTAAAGGGTGACCATTTTTAATTCTATCTTAAAGGGGATCCCGTATTTCTCACATTTTTCAAACATGGAGAGCGCTATTCCCTGATGCTCTTTTGCGTAGAATCGCAGGCGCTCATCGTAATTGAGGTGAAAATCCCTGGGGAAATCCAGGATTTTTTTGGTTACATCATCCCAGTAAATGGCGGGTGCAAGGGTATCTATATACCAGCCTCCCGTAGAGGTCATTTCTGCCGTTTCACGGTAGTAAAAGAAATTTTCCTCAATTGTGTACTGGTCTCTCTTGCTTTGGTGAATGTTTACGAATAATAAAACTGCAGTTTCCTTATTGTTGTTCTCCCTGCTTTTTAAATTGCGGCATTCAAACCAGCGGTATTTGTCATTTATTTTCAGCTTAACCTCCTTATTGAAACTTAATGAGGCTGAGGTAAGATTCTCAAAACCAACCCGAAAATCATAACGGTAATCGCGGTGAAGTACATTGTTTATAAAGTGTTCGAGGAGGGAAGCATCTGTAGATGGGGTTCCTACTAGAGCCTCAAAATGTTCAGACCAGGTAATTTCTTTTGTAAGAAGATCGATTTTCCAGTAGGCAATATCAAAATCTTCTAATATACTGTTTAACTGAAGGTCGTTGAGCATCAATTATCTCTATAAGAAACTTAAATGTAGGCTAATGTTAAAAATAATACAAATATAGCTTACTATTTTTTGAAATTATAAATATGGGTGGGGGTGATGCAATAATCCAACGGTACATCGCTTTCTAAGATCCCCGGGATCTTTTCTTCTGCTTCAAAAAGCGAAAGGCCTACTTTGATAACTTCTTTTTTACAACCCGACAGGAAAATATCATAAAATCCCTTGCCGTAACCTACCCGGTGTCCCAACTTATCAAAAGCTAATAGCGGCACGAACACCACATCAATTTGTGCTTCCGGAACTTCCAGCCCTCCTTCGGGCTCAGGGATCCCCCATTGGTTGGTTTTTATAATGGTGTTATCTGTAAGTAGGTAGTGCTTCATTACCCGGCTTGCAAAATCACTTCGGGACAACACAATATTCTTATCCTTTCCCTGCAGAATATGCAAAACAGGATCTGTATCAATTTCCTTTTTTTCTGAAATGCTAAGAAAAACGTGGTAAAAACTGTGGTTCCAAATATCCAGGTTAAGTAAATTATTCGCTATTTCCAGGCTTCTCTCTTCAATTATTTCTGAAGAAAGACTTTCCCGCAGTGATTTATACTTTTCCCTTAATTTACTCTTCATCAGTGTCAGATTCTAAAATCTTGGGAGGTGCAGAAATATGCAAAATAGCATCTCCCTGGTACACAATGGGAGATTCATTTACATTGATGATATAACCTGTATGTGGAGCAACTACCTTATGCCTGAACTTTCCGTAGGGATCTGTGATCGTAGCGATATACTCTCCTTTTTCTACATGTTTTCCGCATATAATCTTCATATGGAGTAAGCCGCTGTATTTTGCCCTCATCCACATGCTGTTCTCTATAATGATACTACTAACGGGAGGTTCAGGACACAGAAAACGCGGTTTCAGCATTCCAAGGTGATGCAGGATGCGCATAGTTCCATCAACACCGTGCGTAGCAATCTCTTTATTGCTGTCCATAGACTTACCGCCCTCGAATAACAACACCATTTTACCAAGTTTATAACAGGTCTCACGGTATGACTTGCTTATTGTCTTGGAATACATGGTGAAAGGAGCGTTAAAGATCCCGGCAAATTTCATGCTTTTCTCATCTCCCTTTAAAACGCGGAGTTGAGCTACGTTAAACCTGCTGCGGCCTCCTGTATGAAAGTCAAGACAAAAATCGGCAACAGGAAGGATCTTTTTCACAAACTGAAATGCAAATCGGCTTGCAAGCGAACCGTTCTTGGTCCCGGGAAATACGCGGTTAAGGTCACGTCCATCAGGAAACTCCCGGGCGAGGTTTAAAAACCCAAAAACATTCACTACAGGAATGCAAATTACGGTGCCTTTCACCGGTTTATTAATATTTCTGGAAATGATTTGGCGTACAATTTCTACCCCGTTGATCTCATCTCCATGGATGCCTGCAGTTAAAAGCACTACAGGGCCGGGTTTTTTGGAACGTTCAATAATTACCGGAACCTCCACAGAGGTGGTAGTGTATAATTTGGCCATGTTCAGATTTATCACGGCACCTTTTCCCGGAGGAATTTTTTTACCTAAGATTTCAAGGACATTGTTCTTGTCTATATGAGCCATAGACTATACATTTCTTTCAATATACCGTATAATGCTTTTTGCGATATCTTTTCCTGTGGCAGCTTCTATTCCTTCAAGCCCTGGCGAGGAATTCACCTCCAGGATCAAAGGACCGCGGGAACTTTGCAGCATATCTACCCCGGCAACGCCAAGTCCCATAGATTTTGCTGCTTTTATAGCAGCGTTCTCTTCATCATCTGTAAGTTCAATTACAGATGCAGTACCACCGCGGTGCAGGTTAGATCTAAATTCGCCTTCTTTCCCCTGCCTTTTCATAGCTCCCACCACGTGACCATCTACTATCAAAGCCCGAATATCTGCTCCGCCAGCTTCTTTTATGAACTCCTGGACAATTACCCTTGCCTGTAACCCATTGAATGCTTCAATTACAGATTCTGCAGCATTTTTAGTTTCAGCAAGCACAACTCCAAGTCCCTGCGTTCCTTCCAGCAATTTTATAATAAGCGGGGCTCCACCAACGTGCTTAATTACTTCCCCAACATCTTTAGAATAATTGGTGAATACGGTTTTAGGTAATCCCAATCTGGCACGGGACAACACCTGAAGACTCCTTAATTTATCCCGGCTGCGTACCAGCGCCTGCGATTCAGTAGTAGTAAAAACTCCCATCATTTCAAACTGGCGTACCACTGCGGTACCATAAAAGGTAACTGAGGCACCAATACGTGGTATTACCGCATCTGTATCTGTGATCACCTTTCCCTTGTAAAAAATTGAAGGCTTGCGTTTTTCAATAACAAGGTCGCACTTTAAAGGATCCATAACCTCTACATGATGTCCTCTTTTTTTAGCTGCTTCAATAAGGCGTTGTGTGGAATATAAATGACTATTCCTGGATAGAATTTTTATGTTCATGTGAGTTTGAATTATAAGAAACGTCGGTAAGCTCTGTGTCGACAATGAATTTTTTAGTGAGAAATTTTCTTCCTATTAACACCGGAAATCTCATCTCCTGTCGGGCAGACAAAGTAAGTGAAATTTTAAAAATCTTCTCAAATAATTTTATGGTAGATTCAACCTGGTATCTCTTTTGGATAATTCCATTACTGCTGCGTACAAAAACAATGTCATAATCCTTGAAAATGAACTCTTTATTATTGTATAAAGGGTGTTCTTCATCCAGAAATTTACAAACGAGCATGTCGTCAATTTCTTCCATGTTTTCGCAATGAATTGAGGAGGTATAAGCACCGGTATCGATCTTTATCGCGATATTTTCCAGGTTCAATAAAGGGAAGTCTGCCTTATCAAACCTGCCTATTACTTTTTTTTCCATAACCGCAAGGTAATAAAATGATTACTCCTTGATTCTTATTGCTTCCTTAAAATATCAATAATTAGGCTTTTCGAAGGTTTTTTTCACCCCTAAAATTTTTAATAACTCTAAAATTTAACATTATAGGCTTCAGGTGCATTTATGGCTCACAAGAATATGTAATACCTTTGATCTAATGGAAACACCTGCTTTAAATGTTCAGTTACAAACTCTTCCCGAAGGTCCCGGCGTATATCAATATTACGATAAAAACGGAAGAATCCTTTATGTAGGCAAAGCCAAGAATTTAAAGAAAAGGGTCTCTTCTTATTTCACAAAACGCCACGACAGTCACAGAATAGGTGTAATGGTTAAAAAGATACACGACATTAAACATATTGTTGTAGAATCTGAAACTGATGCCCTCCTGCTGGAAAACAATCTTATTAAAAAGCATCAACCCAGGTTTAATGTCCTGCTTAAAGATGACAAGACTTATCCCTGGATATGTATCAAAAACGAAAGGTTTCCGCGGGTATTTCCCACCCGAAGGCTTGTAAAAGACGGGAGTGAATATTATGGCCCATTTACCACTTTTAAGACAGTAAATACCCTTTTGGATCTTATTAAAGGCTTGTATCCTCTAAGAACTTGTAATTATGATCTGGCAGAAGAAAAGATTCAAAACGGGAAATATAAGGTGTGCCTGGAATTTCATCTTGGAAACTGCAAAGGGCCATGTGAAGCCTTACAGGGCGAGGAAGAATATAACAGGAATATTGCTGCTATAAGGGAAATTGTAAAGGGAAATTTTAAGGATTCCCTGCACCATTTCAGGCAGCAAATGAAGGACCATGCAGAGAATATGGAATTTGAGGAAGCCCAGGTTATCAAGAATAAGATCGAAGTTCTGGAGAATTACCAGTCAAGATCTACGGTGGTCAATCCTCGAATTAATAATGTAGATGTATTCTCTGTGGTGAGCGATGAAGGTTATGGTTATGTAAATTTCCTACAGATCTCGCATGGGGCGATTATAAGATCTCACACAATTGAGATGAAAAAGAAACTGGAAGAAACCGACAAGGAACTGCTGGAGCTTGGAATTATTGAGATTAGGCAGCGTTTTAATTCAAATTCCAGGGAGATCTATGTGCCATTTAAAGTTGAAGTGGGTGAAGATATTAAGATCACCATACCTCAATTGGGTGATAAAAAGAAAATTATAGACCTGTCTATAAGGAATGCGCGATATTACAGGCAGGAACAATTCAAGCAAATGAAGATCGTTGATCCGGACAGGCACGTGAACAGGATCATGGCCCAGATGAAAGAGGATTTACGACTAAGTAAAGAACCCCGGCATATTGAATGTTTTGACAATTCAAACATCCAGGGTACTCATCCTGTAGCAGCTTGTGTTGTTTTTAAAAATGGCAAACCAAGTAAGAAAGATTATCGTAAATTTAATATCAAAACAGTGGAGGGCCCGGATGATTTCGCTTCGATGGAAGAAGTGGTTTACCGGCGTTACAAAAGGCTGTTAATGGAGGAGGAGCCTTTGCCTGAACTTATAATAGTAGATGGGGGAAAGGGACAACTTTCTTCCGGTGTCAAAGCTCTTGAAACTTTAGGATTAAGAGGAAAGATCGCAATAATAGGAATTGCCAAGAGACTGGAGGAAATTTATTATCCCGGAGATAGCATTCCGTTATACCTTGATAAAAAATCTGAAACGCTAAAAATAATTCAGCAACTGCGCAATGAAGCTCACAGGTTTGGAATTACTTTTCACAGGAATAAACGCAGCAAAACAGCGTTGAATACGGAGTTGGAAGCCATTCCGGGAATTGGGGATAAAACCGTGGTACAACTATTAACCCATTTTAGATCCTTAAAAAGGATAAAAGAAGCCTCCTTAAGTGACCTTGCACAGGTAGTAGGAGCCTCCAAAGCCGGCATCGTTTATAATAATTTTCATAAACCATAAATGAAAAAACTTCTTTGTTGCCTTGTACTTCTTTTTCCGGTTCTCCTGTTTTCTCAGGAAAACAGAGAGCCAAAGGTGGGCGTGGTTTTAAGTGGCGGAGGCGCAAAAGGATTGGCACATATAGGGGCGCTTAAAGTATTGGAAGAGGCGGGGGTGAAAATAGATTATATTGCGGGAACCAGTATGGGGGCTATTGTTGGGGCCTTATATTCTTCGGGATATACTGCCGCTCAACTGGATTCTATTTTTCAAGTTATTAATTTTAATATTCTTATTCAGGATGATATACCCCGTTCTGCCAAGACCTTTTATGAAAAGGATGAGAATGAAAAATATGCCCTTTCGCTCCCTTTTGATAATTTCCAAATTTCCTTCCCTTCAGGACTTTCCAGAGGACAAAATATATATAACCTTGTTTCCCGTCTCACTATGCATTTGGGAGATGTGCGGGATTTCAGCAAAATGCCTATTCCATTTTTTTGTATCGCCTCCAACATTGAAACGGGAGAACAGGTTCTATTAGATAGCGGGTCGCTACCCAAAGCGGTTTCGGCCAGTGGCGCGATTCCCTCATTTTTTAGTCCGGTGAAAATAGACGGGCAATTACTTACAGATGGCGGGGTTACCAATAACTACCCGGTACAGGAACTTCGGGATCGGGGCGCTGAGATCATTATAGGTATAGATGTTCAGGATACACTTATGGACCGGGAAGAATTGAAAAGTGCCCTGAATATTCTTAACCAGATAGGAAATTTCAGAACCATCCGGGAGATGAAGGATAAAATAAGCCTCACCGATATTTATATTAAACCTGATATAAGAGAATTTAATATTCTTTCTTTTGACAAGGGTAGTGATATAATAAAATCTGGAGAAGCCGCGGCCGCCTTAAAAATGGACGAGTTGCGTGCAATTGCAGCAAAACAAACAGGGAAGACGGCAAGGCCTTCCAATATTACTGTGGTTGACACTATTAATATAGGGTCCCTTACCATAGAGGGAAATAATAGTTATCCCAGATCATACATCATGGGAAAACTAAGGCTTAAATATAATTCCAACTACACTTTTCAGGAATTGGGTTACGGAATAAATAACCTTACCGCCACGGGAAATTTTAACCGCATTAATTATAGTCTTATTCCTAATAAGGATGCCTACACCCTTGCCCTTCAACTGGAGGAAAGTCAGAATAAGACATTTTTAAGACTGGCACTGCATTATGATAACTTGTATAAAAGCGGAGCACTCATCAACCTTACCAGAAAAAGTACCATTTTTACCAATGATGTGGCCTCATTTGACTTAATTTTGGGTGATAATTTCAGGTATAATTTCCAGTATTATATCGATAAAGGTTATTACTGGAGTGTAGGTATCAAATCGCGATATAATAGCTTTCACAAAGGACTGGATTACAATTTATCTGGCAACGGGCTACTTTCTGAAGATTTACAGATAAACAAGTTAGAGGTAGATTATGAGGATTTCACCAATCAAGTTTATGTGGAAACCCTCTTCAGGCAAATTTTTTCCTTTGGCCTGGGGGTAGAACATAAATATTTAAAGATTACTTCAGAAACATTGGGATCTCCGGGCCCACAAGCTTTTATTCCTTCAGTTTTTGAGGATACTAACTTTTACAGCACTTTTGGTTATTTAAGGTTTGATAGCCTGGATGATAAATTCTTTCCCAAGAAAGGCGTTTATTTTGACGGAGATTTTCATTTGTACCTTTTTTCTTCAGACTATCCCAAGGATTTTGACCAATTTTCAATAAGCCGTGGTTCCCTGGGGTATGTTATTACTCCTATTCAAAACATAAGTGCAAGAATTTCTTCAGAAGCCGGTTTTCGTATAGGTCAAGATGGCCTGAACTCGTTAGGGTTCTTTTTGGGAGGGTATGGAAATAATCCTATAAATAATTTAATACCGTTCTATGGCTATGATTTCCTCAGCATTTCAGGAGACAGCTATGTGAAAGGAATGCTGGAACTGGATTTTGAGATCTTTAAAAAAAATCACATTATTGCCAGCGCCAATTTTGCAAATGTGGAAAACAATTTGTTTTCAAACGGAAACTGGTTTACAAAGCCAAATTATTCGGGGTATGCCCTGGGTTATGGGATTGAGACATTTATGGGACCTCTTGAGGTTAAGTATTCCTATTCTCCTGAAATAAAAAACAGCCAGTGGTTCTTTAGTCTTGGGTTCTGGTTTTAATGTTCCACCCGCCGCTCACAAGCTACTTTTAATCCTTCCTTAAGAAAGCTTTTCATAAAATTTATCGATATTTGTAATAATTGAAAATTTGTCCTGATTTAATAAGAATTCAGAAGAATATTTTGATTTTCATAATTTAAAAATAAAGATCTTATGCCTTTCTACCATAAACTAGGGGAGATCCCACATAAACGACATACCGTTTTCCGCAAGCCAGATGGTAGTCTTTATTATGAACAATTGTTTGGTACCATTGGATTTGATGGGATGTATACCAATATGTATCATGAGCAAAGACCCACCCAGGTAAAAGAGATCAAGGGAAGTTATAGTGTAAAACCAAAGATCGCTGCCGCAAATAATATACAGTCCTATCGTTTACGCGGTTTCCAGGTAATGCCACAACCAGATTATCTGGAAAGCCGCAAAGTGGTGCTTACCAACAGCGATGTGGATATTGCACTGGCAGCTCCTCAAGAATCTACCACCAATTACTTCTACAAGAATACCGATGCAGATGAATTGTTGTTCATTCACAAAGGAAGCGGAAAGCTGCGCACACATTTGGGAAATCTTGATTTTAAATATGGCGACTATCTATTAATCCCACGGGGAACCATTTACAAACTGGATTTTGACGATGAAAATAACAGGTTGTTCATTGTTGAATCCCGCAGGCCCATCTACACTCCCAAAAGATACCGTAACTGGTTTGGGCAACTGCTGGAACATTCCCCTTTTTGTGAGCGGGATCTAAGACAGCCGTATGAACTGGAGACCAATAACGAAAGTGGTGAATTCCTAATAAAAGTTAAGAAACAGGGAGAGATCTTTGATATGATCTATGCGAGCCACCCCTTTGATGTAGTGGGATATGACGGTTATAATTACCCTTATGCATTCTCCATTCACGACTTTGAGCCTATTACGGGTAGGATTCACCAACCGCCACCCGTGCACCAGACCTTTGAGACTGATGCTTTTGTGGTGTGTAGTTTTTGCCCGAGAAAATATGATTACCACCCGGAAAGTATTCCTGCGCCATACAGTCATAGTAATATAGACAGTGATGAGGTGTTATATTACGTAGATGGAGATTTTATGAGCCGAAATGATATTGAAGCCGGGCATATTTCCCTGCATCCCGCGGGTATTCCCCACGGTCCGCACCCGGGAGCTGTAGAACGTAGTATTGGCCAGGTTGAAACCCACGAGCTTGCTGTAATGGTAGACACATTTAAACCTTTAATGGTTACTGAAGAAGCTATGAAAATAGCAGATGATACTTATTATAAATCCTGGCTGGACCACGATTAGAGTAAAAATTTCAAAATTGGGGATCTCGATAATGATACGCGTAATCAAAAAGAAAGACTCAATTAAATAACGATAAAATATAGAAAATGAGCACAGATAGCACATCATTGAATTTAGAAAAGAAGATAAAGGAAGCCGAGGATTTCCTGCCCTTGCTGGGAACAGATTTTGTTGAACTCTATGTTGGGAATGCCAAGCAGGCAGCCTATTATTATCAACAGGCATGGGGATTCCAGCCCGTTGCCTATGCGGGCTTGGAAACCGGAAGAAAGGATAGTGTATCCTACGTTTTGCAACAAGACAAAATTCGCCTTGTACTTACCTCCCCCCTGCAACCGGGAGGAGACATTAATGCTCATATTAACAAACATGGGGATGGTGTAAAGGTAGTGGCTTTATGGGTAGATGATGCCCGTAAAAGTTATGAAGAAACCACTAAAAGGGGGGCGCAATCCTATGTTGAGCCATATACTATTGAGGATTCGAATGGTACAGTGGTAATCTCCGGGATTCACACATATGGTGAAACCGTTCACTTATTTGTGGAGCGAAAAAATTATTCAGGACCATTTTTACCGGGATACAGGGAATATGCACCCAAATTTAAAGCAGCGCCAACCGGATTAAAATATATTGACCACATGGTAGGAAATGTGGGTTGGAATGAGATGAACAAGTGGTGTGAATTTTATGCCAAAGTAATGGGATTTGCGCAATTGGTTTCTTTTGATGATAAGGATATTTCAACAGATTATACCGCGCTAATGAGCAAGGTGATGAGTAATGGAAATGGCCGTATCAAATTTCCTATAAATGAACCGGCTGAAGGTAAACGCAAATCACAAATAGAAGAATACATTGATTTTTACAATGGCGCGGGAGTACAACATATCGCGCTTGCCACAGATAATATTATTGAAACTGTTACCAATTTAAGAGATCGGGGTGTGGAATTTTTATTCGTTCCGGAAGCTTACTACGATACAGTTCTTGAAAGAGTAGGGGAAATAGATGAAGACCTTGCTCCTTTAAAGGAGTTGGGCGTACTTATAGACAGGGATGATGAGGGTTATTTATTGCAAATATTCACCAAACCTGTTCTGGACCGTCCAACTATGTTCTTTGAGATCATTCAGCGTAAAGGGGCTCAATCTTTTGGGAAAGGTAACTTCAAAGCCCTTTTTGAGGCCATAGAAAGAGAACAGGAAGCAAGGGGAACCTTATAATAATTGCTAAAACTTTGAGAAAATAATATGTTTAATGTAATACCTATGCTGACTAGATAAATTTTGAGTTAAAGTTTATTTTTGGGTTGCAAATAAGCAAAGAATGCAGGACTTTTGCACCGCATTTCGGAGTGGTTACCAAAATGTATTAAATTTTTTTCATAATTTAAGTTTTAGTTGGTTAATAAGATAAAAACCCCATCATTAATTTGATGGGGTTTTTTAGTTTTATACATTTGGAATAGAAATTGTATTTCTTTATCATCATTAAAACTTAAAGAAGTTCTAAGGTGTTAATTAAAGCTCCAATACATGAAAAATAGATTTACAATTATTTGTCTCCTCCTTTTAGTATTGCCATTAAGTTCATTTTCACAGAAAGCTTTTCAAGATGGAGAATGGTTTAAATTTAGAATTCATTACGGTCCCTTTAATGCCAGCTATGCTACCATTGGTGTAAATGAAACCAATCTTAATAATAAAAAAGTATATCATATTGTAGGCAAGGGAAAATCTACCGGCTTGCTTCATTTATTTTTTAAAGTAGACGATAATTACGAGTCTTATATAGATAAGAGAACGGGATTGCCGTATAGATTTATTAGAAAAATAGATGAAGGAGGTCATACTAAAGATTTACAAATTGAGTTTGATCAAGATGCTAATAGGGCTGAGGTATTTGACAAAAAAAATAAAGTAAGCAAAACATATACTACAGAACAAGATGTTCATGACATGTTATCTGCATTTTATTTTGTTAGAAATGAGATCAATCCAAGTAGTTTAAGAGTAGGGGAAGAGCTGCATTTAAATATGTTTTTTGATAAAGAAAATCATGATTTTAAATTAAAGTTCCTTGGAAAGGAAGTTTTAAACACAAAATTTGGTAAAATTGCCACTTTAAAATTCAGGCCATTCGTTATGGCCGGAAGAGTCTTTAAAGAGCAAGAAAGTCTTACTTTTTGGATAAGTGATGATAAAAATAAGATCCCTGTAAAAATTCAAGCAGAGCTGGCAGTTGGTTCGCTAGCGGCAGATTTAGAAGAATTTAAAGGATTAAAACATCAGTTAAAAATTTTAATGAAATAAAATAATGAGTGAAATTAAACCCGAGATCGCTGAAAGAATTTTATTGCTTGAAGAAAAATTCAAGAATTCTGGTCAGGATATGGGTTCTTA
>CAXAZV010000014.1:0-21821 GCA_963973375.1 uncultured Antarcticibacterium sp. | reverse complement strand
GTTACCAATGCACTTGTAGATAGTTTCTTGATCACCTCTTTACAATGCAAACCTTTTAAAACTTTTTTCAATGAAAAATACACGATTTAAAGTAAGTGCTTTGACATCAGATTCTTAACTTTTTGCAGGTATTCCGGTTTTTTCTTCCATTTCGATAAGTTTGGCTACATTCTTAACTATCCGCTTATGTTTTTTTACAAAAGGATTGGTCTCATCCCAAACATATCCTGCCAGAACAGCACAAATTTGTGCTTTGATCTCCGGGCTGGGAGAAGGATGAAAAATGATCTTTTGTAAATTCCCGTTATACCATTCTGTTACATAGGTAGAGAACACATCAATTCCTCGTTTTAAAAAGCCAACATATTCGGTTTCCCAGTCGGGCTTCTCATTTTTTAATTCTCTTACCACCAGTTTTGCAGCCAAAAGACCAGAAGCAGTAGCAAAGGAAACCCCTGAAGAAAAAACAGGATCTAAAAATTCGGCACTGTTGCCGGTTAATACATAACCCTTTCCATAAAGTTGGGTGACATTCTTTGAAATGTTCTCTACCTTTTGTGGTGGGAATATAAAAGGATAGCGATTAAATCGGCCTTTATAATACTCGAGTTTTTCAAGCATTTCCTTCATTGCGGCACCATTATCCTGCGGGAAATCTTTAAACCAGGAATTGGGGGCAACAAATCCCAGGCTTGAATTACCATTGGAAAATGGAAAATACCAGAACCACACTCCTGTGTCCAGTACTTCAAAGGTGATAAGTTCACCTTCTTTCCCTTTGGGACGATTGGTTTCCTTTATATGGGTAAAAATAGAGGAGTGGGCTGCTATCTGCGGCGGTGCTTCAAGGCCTAATTTTCCCGCGAGCACTCTTCCAAATCCACTGGCATCTATGATGAACCCGGCCCCAATTTCAGATATTTCCCCGGCGGCATCTCTTATGGTGGTAACAGAAATGGTTCCATTAAACTCCACCTTTGTAACTTCGGTATTAAAATGAATATCTACACCCTGCTTCTTTGCTTCTTCGGCTAAAGCCATATCAAAATCGGCACGAGGCACCTGCCAGGTCCAATCCCAGCCTTGTCCATATTTTTTACTGAAATCAAATTCCCCCACCATTTCTCCCCTGATAAAACGGGCACCAAACTTCTTCTGAAAACCTATTTTCTTTACCGCCTCCAACAAACCTGTTTCTTCCAGGTTATCCATACATTGAGGGATAAGACTCTCTCCAATGCTGAACCTTGGAAAAATTGCTTTTTCCACCACTATTACTTTAATTCCCCGATTATGAAGATATGTGGCAGCAACAATTCCGGATGGCCCGGCACCAATTATGAGTACATCTGCAATTTCCTTTTTCATTCCATTTCATTTGCGGGGTAAATATAGTACATTTGTTAAGAGTTTTAACACCACCAATGCAAGATCGATAACCCCAATCACAAGGATTTCAGGCTTATGCTTCACATTAAAAATGCCCTTAATTTTGAAAGTTTTTTCCAGGTACTTTTTCAGGACAGTAAAATTGAACTGGATGAATTGGTTATGGAGCGCATTTTGCAAAGTTTTGATTTTTTAAAGGAATTTTCAGAAAACAAGATCATTTATGGAGTTAATACCGGTTTTGGACCTATGGCCCAGTACAGGATCAAGGATAAAGATCGTAAGCAACTCCAATATAATCTTATAAGAAGTCACGCTTCCGGTATGGGAAAACCTATGGAGCCTTTATATGTCAAGGCTTTAATGCTTGCGCGATTAAATACGCTTGCCCTGGGAAAATCGGGCATTCATCCATCGGCGGTATTAATAATGCAGGAGCTTATCAATAAGGACATAACCCCGGTAATCTTCGAACATGGTGGGGTAGGAGCCTCGGGTGACCTGGTGCAACTGGCTCACCTGGCGTTGGTGCTTATTGGGGAAGGTGAAGTATTTTATAAGGGCCAACGCCGTAATACAAACGAAGTTTTTTCTGAATTAAATATCCTGCCCATAAAAGTAGAACTACGGGAAGGCCTGGCACTTATGAACGGAACATCTGCTATGACGGGGATAGGCATCGTGAATGTGATCTATGCCCAAAGGTTATTGAACTGGTCCATCTTTTGTTCAGCAGCTATCAATGAGATCGTAGAAGCCTATGACGACCACCTTTCAAAAGAATTAAACAGTTCCAAGCTACACGTGGGTCAGCAAAAAGTGGCAGCCAAAATGAGAGATCATTTAAAGGACAGCCAGCTTACAAGAGACCGGAATGAGCATTTATACAGCGGTAAAAACCCTGAAAAGGATTACTTCAAGGAAAAAGTACAGGAATATTATAGCCTGCGCTGCGTACCTCAGGTACTGGGGCCGGTGTATGATACTATAGATTATACCCGCAATATTTTAATTGAAGAAGTAAACTCGGCCAATGATAATCCTATAATAGACGTAACCCGAAAACAGGTATACCACGGTGGAAATTTTCATGGGGATTACGTAGCTCTTGAAATGGATAAATTAAAATTGGTGATCACAAAACTGAGTATGCTTGCTGAAAGGCAACTCAATTACCTCCTCAATAATAGACTGAATAATATTTTGCCTCCTTTTGTAAATCTTGGAAAGTTAGGATTGAATTTTGGAATGCAGGGCGCCCAGTTTAGCGCCGTTTCTACCACTGCTGAAAATCAAATGCTTTCCACATCTATGTACATCCATAGCATACCCAATAATAACGATAATCAAGATATTGTGAGTATGGGTACCAATGCCGCCAATACTACTAAAACTGTGATCAATAACGCCTTTGAAGTACTGGCGGTAGAGGTTGTTACAATAATTCAGGCATTGCGGCACCTGGAATTTAATGGCAAATTATCTTCAAAAACAAAAAATAAGGTGGAGATCTTTAAGGACATCATACCGGAAATTAAAGAGGATCTCCCGCTTTCTTCCACCCTTGAAGCGGTAAAGAATTATATCAAAGAGAATGATGCTTACCGGGTGGGTAGCTAATATTTATTCCTGAAGGAAATAATGGATAAATTTTACCTTTAAAGCATAGCTTAAACACTTTTTTTAAATGAAGAAAAAATACGCGCTGGTAACAGGAGCTTCCCGGGGAATTGGGAAAGCTATAGCATTAAAACTTGCTGCCGACCTGAACTACAATATTTTGCTCAATTATAATTTGAGTGAAGAGGCCGCGCAGGAAACCAAAAAACTTATTGAGGCAACGGGAGTGAGTTGCGAATTAATTCAATTTGACGTTAAGGAGGCAGAGCAGGTAAAGACAAAACTCGAAATCTGGGCCCAGATCAATCCCGAAGCTATAATTGAAGTAGTTGTAAACAATGCAGGAATTACCAGTGACGGATTGTTTTTATGGGTAAAACCAGAGGACTGGCACAGTGTGATCAACACCTCTCTTAACGGGTTTTTTAATGTAACCCAGCCGTTGCTTAAAAATATGCTTACCAACCGTTATGGAAGGATAATTAATATTGTCTCCCTCTCCGGCTTAAAAGGTAAGGCGGGGCAGGTGAATTATTCAGCGGCAAAGGGAGCGGTCATTGCAGCTACCAAAGCCCTGGCGCAGGAAATTGGGAAACGCAAAGTGACTGTAAACGCTGTCGCCCCGGGCTTTATAGTATCTGATATGACCGCAGGAGTAGACGAAAATGAACTTAGAAAACTGGTTCCGCTTAATCGTTTTGGCGAAGCTGAGGAAGTTGCAGAACTTGTTAGTTTTCTTGCTTCAAAAAAAGCCTCTTATATCACCGGGGAAGTAATAAATATTAACGGCGGATTGTATTCCTGATAATGGCAAACTGGCATGGAAAATCACGGGGTACCGTTTTAGGTTTGAGGATCTATGTGTTCTTTATAAAAACCTTTGGCCTGTATTTTTCCTATTTTGTCCTTCTTTTTGTCGCAGCTTATTTTATAGTTTTTTCCTTTAGTTCTACCAGAAGCACTTATTTCCTTTTCAGGAAAAGGCTTAATTATTCCCCTATCAGGGCTGCATTGAATGTGTATGGCAGCTATTTCACCTTTGGCAAGGTCCAACTGGACCGGATAGCCATCGCCTCCGGAATGCGTAATAGATACACTTTTGAATTCGATGGGATAGAGCATATTAAAAACCTCCTTCAGCAAAAAAAAGGCGGAATCCTTCTTACAGCTCATATTGGAAACTTTAATCTGGCACGTCATTTTTTTGACAATGAACATAATCCTGCTGTGGTAAATCTTGTGATGACAGATTTTGAGCATAAACAAATTAAAAATTACCTGGAATCCGTCACCGGGAAATCCACGTTGAATACAATTGTGCTGCAGGATGACCTTTCCCATATCTTTAAAATGAAGCTGGCCTTACAGCGAAATGAATTATTAGTTTTCGCTGCGGACAGATATATGAAAGGCACCAAAACTTTTGAACAGGAATTTTTAGGCAAGGCAGTTCAATTTCCCCAAGGGCCTTTTAAGCTGGCTGTACGCAATTCCATTCCGGTGTTGTTCGTGAATATTATGCGGGAAAAGAATTTTCATTATCACTTTTATGCACGGCCCGCGGGAGAAAATTTAAGGACGGGGAAAGAACTTTTAAAATTGTATATTGAAAACCTGGAAAACATGGTAAAAGAATATCCGCATCAGTGGTATAATTACTATGATTACTGGAATGATCACAAAAGAATTTAAATGAAAGAAGAGCTCCCTAAACAACCCTTTTTTTTTATTACCCGTGTGGTGGATCTTATTCCGCAAAAGCCACCATTTGTAATGGTTGATACCTTATTTGACTATACACCTCTTACCGGCGTAACCGGATTTGATATCCCGCCGGATAATATTCTGGTAGAAAATGGGATTTTTTCTGAGGCGGGATTAATTGAACATATGGCGCAAAGTATGTCCCTGCATCGCGGTTACCAGGGTTTTATAGGAGGGTTAACAAAACCTAAAACCGGATTTATTGGAGTGATAAAATCGGTAGAAATTATGGAGCTTCCCAAGGCAGGAACTAAACTGCGCACCTACGTAGAGATCCTGCATGAGGTGATGAACGTAACTTCGGTTTCTGCCCGCACTGAAAATGAAGAAGGGAAAGTAATTGCACTCAGCGAAATGAAAACCGTAACCGTAGATTAATGGCGGAAGCTTTTCAATTAAAAACCCGAACAACTTTAAGAGTACGCTTTCACGAATGCGATCCCCTGCAAATAGTGTGGCATGGAAATTATTTGAAATATTTTGAGGAAGGCCGGGAAGATTTTGGCAGGATGCACGGTATTTCTTACCTGGAAGCCCAATCCAGGGGCATCTCCACCCCAATTGTAAGATCTGTTTGCGAGCATAAATTACCATTGAAATATGGTGATCTTTTTGAAGTTGAAGCAACTTATATAGATTCACGTGCCGCAAAGATCCAGTTTCAATATAAGATCTTTAAAGACGAGAAACTGGTTTGCACCGGCGAGACTACCCAGGTTTTTCTGAATGATAAAGGGGAAATGTTATTATCTATCCCGTCATTTTTCTTAGATTGGAAGGAGAAAACCGGACTGCTGTAAATGAAAGACCTCTACCTGTTGGATGACGCTATTGTATCGCCCCTTGGATTTTCAACTGAAGAAAATCTGGAGTTGGTATCAAAGAATATTTCTGGACTAAAACTGCATAAGAACAAACGTTTGGCAATGGGAGAATTATATGCAGGGATCATTGAAACTGATCTTTTGCGGGAGGCTTTTAATAAAATAGGAGCCCCGGAAAAATTCACCAAATTAGAGCAAATGATGCTGCTGGCAGTTCATAAAGTAATTGCAGCCAATCCCGGAATAAATATTACAGATACAGCCCTCATACTTTCAACCACCAAAGGAAATATTGATGTGCTGGAGGAAAGTTCCCCGTTCCCCAAAAACCGCGTTTATCTTACTGAATTGGCCAAAGTGATTAAAAACTTTTTTGGCTTTACAACAGAACCTGTTGTGGTTTCCAATGCTTGTGTTTCAGGTGGGCTGGCACTTGCCATTGCAAAACGTTTAATGAATTCAGGACGATTTGAACAAGCCATTGTGGTAGGTGGAGACCTGGTATCAGATTTTGTAGTTTCCGGGTTTAATTCGTTTCTGGCTTTAAGCGGTGAACCCTGTAAACCTTTTTCAGTAGATCGTAAAGGAATAAGCCTGGGGGAAGCAGCAGTAGCTATTCTGGTAACAAATAGAAACCCTACCGCCATCCCAGTAGTTTCTCTTATTGGAGAAGCTTCGGCCAATGATGCCAATCATATTTCAGGACCCTCCCGTACCGCCGAAGGTTTGGTACATAGCATAGAAAGGGCCATTAAACAAGCGGAAATTTCAGCAGAACAAATAGATTATATTTCGGCTCACGGGACAGCCACCTTGTTTAATGATGAGATGGAAGCGGTAGCATTTAACAGGCTTGATCTAAATGAGGTCCCGCTTAATAGTTTTAAGGGATATTACGGGCATACGCTGGGAGCATCTGCCTTATTGGAAAGTATCCTGACCAAACATTCACTGCTGCAAAACCAGTTGTTCACATCACTTAATTACGGCGCACACGGGTTGTCAAAACCGCTACATATAATAAAAGATAACAGAAAGGCAAGCTTGAAATATGCCCTTAAAACAGCTTCCGGATTTGGGGGATGTAACCTGGCACTTATTTTTAAAAAGGAAGAAAATGCCATATAAGATTACCTGTTTTGTACAAATAAAAGATCAGCGTATCCTCCTTGATAAGCGGGAAGTAATTTCTTTGGAAAGTGCCCGGGATTCAAATGATTTTTTGAAGGAAGCATATAAAGCCCTCAATATTTCGTATCCTAAATTCCATAAAATGGATGGCTTGTCAAAACTGGGAATTGTGGCTACCGAAGTTTTATTCAGCAATAAATATATTTCGCCGGAAACCGCTTTGGTATTTTCCAATGCTTCTTCAAGCCTGGAGACAGACAGGGAACATCAAAAGGCCATGCAGGGAATTATTTCACCAGCCATTTTTGTGTACACACTTCCAAATATTGTAATGGGGGAGATCTCTATTAAACACAAATTGCAAAGTGAAAATGTGTTTTTTATTTCTGAAAATTTCAATCCGGCTCTAATAGTAGATTATACTAATGTTTTATTGGATAATTCCGGTATCCCGGCAGCGGTTTGTGGCTGGATTGAATGGAAAAATGCTGAATATGATGTATTTTTGTGTCTGGTTTCCCGGGAAGGCGATTTGGTTTTTTCTGCGGAAAAATTAGACGAATTATACCATTTTGAAAATGAGCGATCTGCGAACTGAATTAAAACAAAGTATTATTGAACAATTGAATCTGGAAGAACTGGGGGTAAATGATATTGCCAATGATGAACCTCTTTTTGGTGACGGTCTTGGCCTTGATTCTATAGATGCCCTTGAACTTATAGTCTTGCTTGAGAAGGAATACGGAATCAAACTGGACGATCCCCAAAAAGGAAAAGAGATCTTTGTTTCAATTGATAAAATGGCCGAATATATAGAAGCTCACAGATCAATATAAGTCAATGGAGAAAGGCGTTGCCATTACGGGAATGGGAATTATTTCTTCAATTGGCAACAATGTGGAGGAAAATTACCAATCACTTGCAACTTCCCGTCACGGGATCACACAACCCGAAATTCTCAAGACTCAACATTCCCATTTACCGGTTGGGGAGATAAAGAAAACCAATCAAGAGCTTGCAGAAATCCTGCGGCTTCCTACTTCCCATAGCTTTACACGAGCAAGCTTGCTGGGGATAATTGCTGCAAATGAAGCTATTTCCAATGCGGGTTTGACGGCAGAGTTTCTAAATGAAACCGGATTTATTTCATCTACCAGTGTGGGAGGAATGGATATGACCGAAAACTTTTTCCGGGACTTCCAAGGCTCCAAGGAGAACCGACGATTTATTAGGGCCCAACATCCCGGGTTTACAACCACTCAAATTGCAGATCAACTAAAACTAGGGGGTTATACCGCGACCATAAGTACTGCCTGTTCTTCTTCTGCCAATGCGATAATGCTTGGTGCCAGACTAATAAAAGCAGGTAAACTAAAACGTGTTGTTGTTGGCGGAACAGATTGTTTGACCAAATTCACTTTGAACGGCTTTAATTCGCTCAAAATCCTTTCAGAAGAAATTTGCAAACCTTTTGACCAACTCCGCAGTGGACTCAATTTAGGGGAAGGAGCTGCATTTCTTGTTCTGGAGGCTGAAGATATTTTAGGTGAAAAGAAAGTTTTAGGGAGGCTATTGGGATATGGAAATGCCAACGATGCTTTCCATCAAACCGCTTCTTCTGAAACAGGGGAAGGGGCTTTTCTAGCCATTCAAAAAGCCCTGGATCTCGCAGGATTATCTGCTGAAAATATTGATTATATCAATGCTCATGGAACAGCCACTCTAAACAATGATCTTTCTGAAAGCCGGGCAATTCTAAGGATTTTTGAAGAAAAAGTTCCCGCATTTAGTTCTACCAAAGTGTTCACAGGACATACCCTGGCAGCTGCCGGAGCAATTGAAGCTGTTTATAGTATTTTAGGGCTGCAAACCGGTGAGATTTTTCCCAATTTTAATTTTCAAACTCCAATGGGAGAAACCGGGCTACGGCCGGTTGTTAAGTTGGAGAAAAAAGAGATATTCAATGTGCTTTCCAATTCTTTTGGATTTGGAGGAAATTGCAGTTCATTAATTTTCAGCAGGGATGAAAAATAACATTTATATCAACGGAATTTCAAGTATCTCTGCCCAGGAAGAAAATGCTGTATTTTCCAATGTTCCGCTCGAATATCAACAAAATATAATATTTGTTGTTTCACCTGACTTTAAGGAATTTATCCCTGCTATGGCCTTGCGAAGAATGTCAAAGGCAATAAAAATGGGGCTTAGCGCTTCACTTATGGCCTTAAAAGAAGCAGAGATTGACCAACCGGATGCAATAATTACCGGAACCGGACAGGGATGTAAACAGGACACCGAAAAATTCCTTGAAGACATGTTGGACCGAAAGGAAGAATTACTGTCGCCAACCTCTTTTATACAATCAACCCACAATACCATTGGTGGGCAAATAGCAATTTTTTTAAAATGCAATGGATACAATGTAACTTACAGCCAAAATTCAGGTTCTTTTGAAGCTGCTTTGATCGATGCTCAATTACTCATCAATGAAAATACCGACCTGAAATCGGTATTGGTAGGGGGTGTAGATGAGATCTCAGATAAGATCACCTCCTTTATGTACCTGGACGGGCAATTGAAGGAAAAGGAAATTAAGAATCTCGATCTTTTGCAATTGGATACACCGGCAACGATTACTTCAGAAGGAGCCCATTTTTTTACAATCTCAACAGAGAAGAAATCAGGTACCTATGCCGCGCTACTGGATGTTACAGTCTTTAGTGCATCTACTCCTGAAAGCGCTTCCTTAAAAATTGAGACATTCTTAAAGCAAAATTCAGTTTCCGTAGAGGATATTGATCTTGTCATTCTGGGAAATAACGGAGACGCACGTTTTGACCCGTTCTATCATTTCCTGCAGGACGGGCTCTTTAAAAACAATTCACAACTGGGCTATAAACACCTGGTAGGAGATTATGATACGGTTTCGGGCTATGCCCTGTGGCTGGGTTGCAAATTATTAAAAGGGGTGGAAATTCCACCAATCCTTAAGCTAAATGAGCTCCCAATTAAAAATGTAAATAAGATCCTTATTTATAATCAGTACCTTGGGGAAAATCACAGTTTAATACTTCTGGGAGATTCGTGAATTTCAAAACTTTAAATAGAATAATCCTTTCCCTGTTGCTGGTTGGGGCATTGTTATCTGCATTCAATTATATTTCTCCCTGGTTGATCATAGGTTTTATTATTGGTTACCTGAGTTTTATACTCATTATCTCCACCAATGTTCAACTGGACTTTTTTGTAAAAGGCTTTCACCACAATCCGTTTGAAGAAGAGGGCAGGATAGCCCTTACTTTTGATGACGGCCCGGTAGAGAATACGTTGAAGATTCTGGAGGTCCTGGATAAGTATAATGTAAAGGCCAGTTTCTTCTGCATTGGAAAAAACATTGAGAAATACCCTGAAATTTTTAAGCTCATTTTGGAAAAAGGGCATTTTATAGGAAATCATACCTGGTCTCACACAAGAAAGATGGGATTTATTTCTGCTGAAAAAATGGTGGAAGAAATTACAAAATGTGATGAGATATGCTACCGGATTGGAGGAGTGCGCCCGTCAACATTTCGTCCGCCCTTTGGGATCATTAATCCAAAGACCAAGCGGGCCTTGGCCATAACCCAGCACAAAGTTATAGGATGGAATGTAAGGTCTTATGACGCGATAATAAGTTCAGAAAATTTGATCCTGAAAAGGGTCATTAGAAAAATTAAACCGGGAGATGTTATTTTACTTCACGATACAAATGAGCTTACCGTAGAAATACTGGAACAATTGTTGTTATTTTTGCGAAGCAACAATTACCGCCCGGTTAGGGTGGATAATTTATTCAACATAGATGCGTATTATTAAGATCTTTATTTACCTGTTCACTGCAGTGGCATTTAGCCAGAGCCCACTTTCCAATGGGGACGTGAAAAGTTTTACCCGGGGAGTGGCCATTGAGGCAAATAACCTTGAAACTCTTTCAGGCGATTTTGTACAAACCAAATACATTCAACTTATGGAGGAAAGTGCCGTAAGCAAAGGAAAACTTTATTACAAGGCACCCAATGTGCTTAAATGGGAATATTCTTCACCTTTTAATTATAAGATTCTCTTTAAGGAGAATCAATTATATATAAATGATGATGGGGATAAAAGCGTTACAAGTCTTAGATCCAATAAATTATTTGAAAAACTGGTAAGTCTCATTTCTGGAAGTATAAACGGTAAATTGCTGGCAGATCAGGAAAATTTTGATGTAAGTTTCTTTAGTGAGGGAGGAAAGGTTTCGGCAGTTATTATTCCCCGGGATGCATCCCTGAGACAAATGTTCAGCGAGATCATTTTAATCTTTAGCGAGGATCACCGTCTTAATTCTGTTCAGCTTAAAGAAGAAGAGGGAGATTATACCCAAATCGATTTCAAAAATATTAAACTGAACCAGAAAATAGATACTGCTATATTTGAAAATTAGTTTCATTTCCTTCAACTAAATAATACTTCTTTTTTTTCTTCAATTTTACCTAATTTAGAGACCTAATTAGGTTCTTAATGCTTTTAAAAGATTTTTACAAGGTAGAAAATACTTCCCACAATGGTGAGATGTATGCTACCCGGCTGTCCATTAATAAGGAACATCAACTTTATAAAGGACATTTTCCAGATATGCCTGTAACTCCCGGGGTTATTCTAATGCAGCTTTTTAAGGAAGAAGCCGAGCGTATTACAGGAAAAGAGCTCCTGCTGGAAAAGGCTAGCAATGTAAAATTCACTGCCGTGGTAGACCCCAATAAAGACGAAAAACTGATCCTTAATTCAATAATTAGTGAAGGTCCGGATGGGATAAGTCTTAAAGGAACAGCTGAAAACAATAATGTTACAGCACTAAAGATCAATGCTTTTTATAAAATCATTAATTAATTTAAGTTATCCGGCAGTTTAAGCCTCATCACGATAATTAGTAATATTTTTGCATTAAAATTTAAAGGTTTGAGCCATTCACCCATATACCAATCGCGATTTGAAAAGCTAAACTGCTGCATCCTGGTTCCTACCTATAATAACCAGAAAAGCCTGGCAAGTGTTTTACAGGACCTGCAGTTATATTCAAGCAACATTGTTGTGGTAAATGATGGTTCTACAGATGAAACCTTTGAAATCCTTAAAAATTTTTCCCATTTAGATATTCACCATTTTGCCCAAAACAGGGGTAAAGGTGCTGCTCTTGACCATGGATTTAAAATGGCACAGGACCTGGGATATGAATATGCGATCACTATAGATTCAGACGGGCAGCATTATCCAGACGATCTTGAAATATTTTTAAACGAGCTTGAGAACAAGGAAGAAAATTCTCCTGAAATTTTGCTTGTAGGAGACCGGAATATGGGCAGAGATGGGATTCCGGGAAAATCAAGTATGGGTAATAAGTTTTCCAATTTTTGGTACCTGGTAGTTACAGGCAGGCAGTTAACAGATACTCAAAGCGGTTACCGGCTTTACCCTTTGCACATTGTAAATCCTATTAAACTTTACACCAATAAGTTTGAATATGAAATTGAGATCATTGTAAAAGCTTCCTGGCGGGGAGTAGATGTAAGGAACATTCCAATTAAAGTATTTTATGAAGAGAATAGGGTGACCCATTTCCGGCCATTCTGGGATATTACCCGTATTGTTATGTTATATATGTGGTTTGTTCTTGCAAGCTTTTTTTACATTCACCCAAGGGATAAATACAGGCAATTTCGTGATAAAGGATTTAAAAGATTCTGGAATGAAGATATTCTCAAAAGCGACGAACCCGCCCATAAAAAGGCCGCTGCTGTTGCTCTGGGAGTTTTTGTTGGTATCTCACCATTCTGGGGTTTTCACACCCTCATCGTATTCTTAATGGCAGCAGTGCTTAAATTGAATAAGGTAATTGCCTTTATCTTTTCTAACATTAGCATTCCCCCACTTATCCCTGTGATTATTTATGCCAGCTACCAGGCAGGGTCTGTATTAACAGGAAATGGTTTTTCGTGGGAACTAAGCCTTTCAGATTTTGACTCTGGAGCCGAGGTAATGGAGGGCCTTGGCCAATATCTCTTGGGTAGTTTTGCTTTGGCAGGAATAACAGCAATCCTTCTTTGGATTGTGTTTTATTTCTTATTTTCGATGGCAAACCAAAAGCAGGTTGTAAAACTTTAAATGTTTAAACTCCATAAATTTATTGTTAAGCATAAAGCACTCGCTTTAACAGGGTTGGTGATCTTTATTGGGTTAATGACTTTTCTCGCTTCCTCCATTCGGCTGGAAGAAGATATCTCAAATTTAATCCCGGCCGGGGAAAAGCAGGAGGTGCTAAAAAAGGTACTCGCCAATACCGAATTTTCTGATAAGATCATTGTAACTATTTCTACTGTAAACGGGGAACCACAGCCCGATGAACTCACCCGTTACGCTCAGGAATTTCTGGATAGTGTACAGCTAAAACTTCCGGACTATATTACAGATATCCAGGGGAAAATACCGGAAGAAGGTATAAGGGAGATCTATAATTTTGTTTACCAGAACTTACCGCTTTTTCTTAATGAAGGAGATTATAATGAAATTGCTTCCAGGCTGGACCGTAGCAGTATTGAAAACACGATGCGGGAGAATTATAAAAATCTTATTTCTCCCACAGGACTTGTTACCAAGGAATATCTATTTAAAGATCCTCTTTCATTAACAGCCCTGGGCTTAAAAAAGCTCCAGGAATTACAGGTTGAAGATGAATTTGAATTGTATGATAATTTTTTGATCTCCAAAGATCACCGGCATGTACTGTTATTTATCTCACCCTCTTTCCCGGCATCGGAAACCAGTAGGAACACATTGTTTATTAAAGAACTGGAAACTATTCAAAATGACCTAAACGGGCAATATAGCGGTGTGAAAGGTGATTTTTTTGGCGGAGTGCTTTATTCAGTTGCCAATGCAAATCAAATTAAAACAGATATAAAAGTGACCCTGGGAATAGCCGGGGCCATCTTGCTGCTCATTCTTATTTTTTATTACCGAAAAATTTACGTTCCCCTGCTTATATTTCTGCCTGGTTTACTCGGTGGGCTTACTGCCATTGCGGTTCTTTTTCTGCTCAAAGGCACAATTTCAGCAATTTCGCTGGGTATTGGCGCGGTGCTTTTGGGGATAAGCATTGATTATTCACTGCATATTCTTACCCATTTTAAGAACAATAACAATATTAAAAAGCTTTACAGAGATGTGACGGCTCCCGTGCTAATGAGCAGCACAACTACCGCTATTGCATTTCTATGCCTTATATTCCTTAAAAGTGAAGCATTAAACGATCTGGGCCTTTTTGCAGCAATAAGTGTTGTGGTAGCATCCCTATTGGCGCTTATTCTTATTCCGGTACTTTACCGCGCACCGCAGAAGGAGGAAAGAAGCAATACAATTATAGACAGGATCGCTGGCTATGATTTACATAAAAAGACCCCTTTTGTAATCCTCATGTTCGGGATATTTATTGTGGGATTGTTCTTTTTTACTAAGGTAGGTTTCAATAAGGATCTTTCAGCAATAAATTTTGAACCCCCGGAAATCAAAGAGAAAGAGCAAAATGTACAGGAAATAGCCGGGAAAGCAGCAAAATCTATTTATCTGGTTTCCTATGGAAATTCTGTAGATGAAGCACTTGAAAACAATAACAGTTTATACCGGGAACTTAGCGCCCTTGAGGAAGAAGGGGAGATCAATTCTTTTAGCAGTATAGGCGGCGTGGTGCTTTCTACCACCACCCAACTTGCAAAAATTGAACAGTGGAAAGAGTTTTGGACGCCAGAGAAAAAACAGGCGGTGCAGGATGATCTTAGGGCAGAATCGCAAGAGTTTGGATTTAAACCTGAAAGTTTCGATACATTTTATGACCTTCTTACAAAGGAATTTGAACCTATCTACCTTGATGATTACAGGAATACTTCCAATCTTTATTTGGACGATTTTATAAAAGCAGGGGAGAACTTTGCCACCGTTACCACAGGATTAAATTTAAAGCCGGAGAACAAACAAAAAGTGCTGAACTCACTGGCTGAAAATAAGAATATGGTTGTAGTTGACCGCAAGGAAATAAACGAAGGTTTTCTGGGGAATTTAAAAGGAGAATTTAATAAGCTTATTGGATATTCGGTCATTGCGGTATTTCTCATCTTACTTTTGTTTTATCGTTCCCTTGAGTTGACCCTTCTTACCTTGCTTCCCATAGGGATTACCTGGGTAATTACCCTTGGGTTGCTTGCTATATTCAATATAGAATTCAATATCCTAAATATTATAATCTCCACCTTCATTTTTGGCCTGGGACTGGATTACAGTATATTTATTACCAATGCATTTCTTAGTGAGTATGAAACCGGAGTGAAAGTTATTAAGACGTACCGAACCTCAATTCTGCTTTCTGTTATTACCAGCTTGCTTGGAATTGGAGCCTTGTTCTTTGCGGAGCATCCCGCCCTTAGATCTATTTCAATAGTTTCCATTATAGGAGTTATCACAGCTATATTTGTTGCATTCATAGTACAGGGATTTATTTTTCAAAAACTCTTTATTGACCGGAAATTAAAAGGAAAAGCGCCATTTACTTTTAAAAATTATCTAAACCCCACAATCATTACCAACAGCGATGAAAAATTATATTACCGGAAAGAGGTGTATGATAATTACCGCTACAAAAAAGATTTTCCCGGGATAAGAAAGAAATTTGAAAGCGAAAAAGAGCGTTACCTGAAGGTGGCCGAATATCTGGAAATGAAAGATGTTGTTCTTCATTACACCTCAGGAAAAGGACTGCTTCCGGTTTATTTGCGCTATAAGAAGCCGGGAATAAAGATAATAGGAGTAGAGCACGATAAGGCAAAGCTGCAAATAGCTTTAAATACCTTATCCTCATCTACTGCCCACCTGGAATTTCAGGATTTTGTTCCCAATGAAAAGGCTTACTTTAATGTAATAATTATTTCTGAAGTTCCGCAGGAGGAAGCTAAAAACGAACTTAACAGGTTAATAGCCGGGAGTGCAAATAAAGTTATTATTTTAGATCCCGATTATTCCTACCGCTGGATCATTGATCTCAACTTTGAGATCCTGTACAGGCAAAATGAGGTAATTATTCTCCAAAAAGTGGAATAATACTGAAGAAGAAGGAAGAGATGAAGCAGCCGGTTTTACACATAATTTTTTCATTATTACTCCTTAGTGGCTGTGGGGTGCAAAAATCCCTTGAAAACAGGCCAGATCTCACCGGGATTGCCAATATTGATACCCTGCGCACCAAGCATAACGACAGTCTTTTTACCCTTGGAAATAATTCCCTGGCAAAAAACCAATATGGGATCTGGGAGCTGTATGTGGAGGGAGATGCGCTGGAACGCGGCCTCGTTACGGGCAGCCTAACCCGTGAGCTAATGCATATCCAGGAACGGGCAATCATGGATAAAATTGAAAGCCTGGTGCCGCAGGGAGGCTATCAAAATTTTCTTCGGAAGGTTGTACGCATTTATAACCGCAAAATGCATTTACACGTACCTGAAGAATATAAAGCCGAAATCTACGGTGTTTCACGATTTGCTTTGCCGGAATACAATTCCTTTGCACAACCTTACGTTAGGGCCCTATATCTTCACGGAGCGCACGATATTGGGCACGCGCTTCAAGATCTTATGCTGGTAGGATGCACTTCTTTTGCGGCCTGGGATTCCAAAACCCGCGATGGGCAATTACTGCTGGGTAGGAATTTTGATTTTTATGCGGGAGATGAATTTGCAAAAGAAAAGATAGCCGCATTTATCAATCCTGCGGTTGGCCATAAGTTCATGATGTACACCTGGGGCGGAATGATAGGAGTAGTGAGCGGAATGAATGAAAAAGGACTTACAGTAACCATAAACGCCGGCAAATCCAGAATACCGCTGGTTGCAAAAACCCCTATTTCTCTGGTGGCGAGGGAAATTTTGCAATATGCCGCCACCACAGAGGAGGCTATTGCAATTGCAAGAAAGAGAGAGGTTTTTGTTTCTGAGGCTATAATGATAGGCAGTGCTGCTGAACGCAAAGCTATTCTAATAGAAGTTTCGCCCAATAATTTTGGGGTATATGAAGTGGAAAACTCCAACCGGTTGATTTGCAGCAATCACTTTCAAAGTGAGGAATATAACAATGATCGCCGAAATCTAAAGACCCGTGAAGAAAGCCATACTACCTACAGGTTTCGGAAAATGGAAGAATTGATAGAGAATGAAGCCGCAATTTCTCCACTTACAGCCGCCAAAATCCTTAGGAACAGGGAAGGTTTGGAAGGTGTTCCTCTTGGGTTGGGAAATGAGAAAGCCATCAACCAGCTCCTCGCGCATCATGGCATCATCTTTAAGCCCGAAGAACGTAAAGTGTGGATCTCTGCCAATCCATTTCAGTTGGGGGCGTTTGTAGCTTATGACCTTGATGAAGCTTTTGCGCGCTTTAAATCAGGAAATTCAGGAAAAGTGGTTTTAAATGAAGAAGAGACCATTCCTGCTGATGATTTTATACTAAGTAAACAATACAGGGATTTTATGGAATTTCGTTCCTTAACAAGGGAAATTGAAGAAACGAGGTCCCAGGACATTATGCCGAAGGAGGAAAAAGTGCAACGCGTAATTCAGCTTAATCCCCATTTCTGGAAATCTTGGGCACTGGCAGGGGAGTACTATTATAATCAACAAGACTACAAAAAAGCGGTAATTCATTTTAAACAAGCTCTCAAAAGGGAGGTTACCACCTTACCCGATGAGGAATGGTTAACAAAAATGATCAAAAAAAGTTACCGTAAAATATAAATATCATGGCCAATTCACATAAAGAACCCTTATCCTATATCAAAGAATTGCAATGGCTGCAGCTTAAAAAGCAGCTGGTGTATTTACAGTTGCATTCTCCTTTTTATAAAAAGATGTTTAAAAGAGATAATATTGATGTTAATGCTATTCTTTCCTACAATGATTTTAGTATCCTGCCTGTAACCACCAAAGAAGACCTGCAGGAATATAATGAAGATTTTATAAGTGTTCCGGCAGAGGAGATCATCGACCATGTGACCACTTCGGGTACCCTGGGGAAACCGGTAAGCCTTGCCTTGAATAATGCCGATCTTGACCGGCTTACTAACAACGAACTCGAATCTTTTAAACTTGCCGGGGTTAAGAAAGAAGATGTTGTACAAATCACTACCACCCTGGACCGCAGGTTTATGGCCGGCCTTGCTTATTTCTTAGGTTTAAGGAAATTGGGAGCCGGAATTGTGCGTACCGGTAGCGGATTGCCCCAAATGCAGTGGGATTCTATAGAAAGATTTAAACCAAAATATCTTGTTGCGGTACCTTCATTCCTGCTTAAGATGGTGGAATATGCTGAGGCAAATTCCATAGACTATAAAAACTCATCGGTGAAAGCTGCTATTTGCATAGGGGAGCCGGTACGCAATATTGAATTTGAACTGAATAGCCTTGGAAAGCGGCTAAAGGAATTATGGGATATAGAAATATATTCCACCTATGCCTCTACCGAAATGGCAACCGCTTTTACTGAATGTGAAATTCACAAAGGAAATCACGCTCAGCCGGAACTGATCTTTACCGAGATCCTGGACCAGGAAGGAAAGCATGTTGTGCCCGGGGAAATAGGGGAGCTGGTAATAACCACCTTACAAATGGAAACCATGCCTTTGCTTCGGTTTGCAACCGGAGATATGCTTACCTATACCGAAGAACCTTGCGAATGTGGCAGAAATACCTTGCGCCTGAGTCCAGTAATTGGCCGCAAGAAACAAATGATCAAATTAAAGGGTACCAGCCTTTATCCACAAAGTATAGTGGAAGTTCTCAACGGAATAAGCACGGTGGAGAGCTTTGTAATAGAAGCCAGGAGAGGTGAATTGGGATTGGACAACGTGACGGTAAAACTTCCGGACACGGTTGCCTTGGAGGAAATTCAAATTCTAAGGGAACAGTTTAAATCCAGGTTGCAGGTAACCCCGGAAATTGAACTGGTAAGCCTGGGTGAGATAGAAAGCCTCGTTTATCCCGGCGAGAGCAGGAAACCTCAGGTGTTCAGGGATTTTAGGTAACTGGGAATAGGTTCGAATTCTTTGGTAGGAGTTAGAATCCGGTATCAGGGTAGGTCAAAAGGTTCAAAATACAGATTATAAAATCCCGTTTCAAATTTGGGTTTTAAGATTCCCTAATTATTTTCTATGCTAATTCCACATTTCCGATATCAATTGACCTCAAACTGTCAATCCTTTCTTCTAATTTTCTACGATATAATTCACATAAATCAAACCTCGCTTTGGCTCCTGGTGTGTAGCGGTTTTTTTACCTGAAGAGGTACCCATAAATAGGTGTTTTTTTAATTTGAATTATTATTTACATTTGATTTGCTTCTAAACCGAAGAACCTATACCAAATCCATGAAGATAACCCGAAACTGGTTCATCCTACTACTCACCTTTGTGACAGGCAATAGTATAGACCTCCATGCACAAACACTCGAATTTGAAGAGGCCAAACAAATGTTCACCGATTATAAATGGGTCATCGCAGCCTTGGAAAAAAATGGGCAAATATATACAGTACCTGAACAATTGGTAGGGCTTAAACGTGTGTTTGTAAAAGGTGGTCTAACCTATAGTTTTTTACCTTCACAAAAAGAGGAGGATGCCATTCCTTATGAATATACTGTAGATGCAGGTCGCATCACTTTTTATAAGCCAGAAAAAACAGAAGCTTATGCATATCAATTAGAATACTATGGGATCTATTTTCTTTACCTCGATATGGTGGGAAATGACAATGGGTACACCGTTGTATTTGAGAGAGCAGAAAAAAATGAGGTAAAATCTGTAGAACAAATGGTATTAATAGGGGAGCAGATATGGAGCGACCGAAATCTCAATGTAGACACCTTTAAAAATGGTGACCCTATTTATGAGTCCAAATCTAAAGCCCAATGGGAAGCCTTTGGTAAAAAAGGGCAGCCTACCTGGTGTTATGCCAACTTTGACCCCGAGAATCATAACGTCTACGGCAAACTCTATAATTTTTATGCAGTGATAGACCCCAGAGGCTTGGCCCCCAAAGGTTGGCATATCCCTACGATAGAGGAAATACATGAGCTTATTGATTATGCAGGTGGTGTAGAGGTCGCAAACGATAAATTGAAATCACGCTATTATTGGAGCGAAAAACACAAAGGCACAAACAGTTCGGGATTTAATGGAATGCCTGGTGGCCATATCTTACCAGATGGTGATTTTAGTTATTTCGGAATGCATTGTGATATATGGACAGGTTCACAGGACACATATGAAGGTAAACCAAAAGGACTATACATGAGTTTGGATGTTTCCAAAAATAAAATGTATAAAACCTATATTTCTGACTATGCTTATGGTCGTTCGGTACGACTTATTAAAGATTACTAAACTCTTAAAACGATCCTAATTAAAGCAATACTATGTTATCTTTTATTGATGAGCATCTCTTGAAACGCTCGTTGCAACCAATTCTAACGAGACATTAAAATATAGGCGCGATAGGGTTATCACTAAAGTCTGTAGTAAAACAGGTATTTAAATAGATGTTGCAGTTTGGCATCCGTTCTTTTAAGATGAAGGCTTTTTCTACGATATTCTCTTCATTCTCTTCTGAATCTAAAAAAACCTCTTTAATGCTTTGGTTATTTAAATGTTCACACAAATGGGTTAAGGTGATGCTGGTTTTGGTAATGTTTAAACTTTCTAATGACTGCATGTCATTGAAGTAAGGTATGCTTGCTTTAGTTACTTGTTGATGCTTTCTTAAGTAGAGTAATTTCAAATCCTTAAAATTGACCATGTGTTTTATGCCTTCATCTGTAACATAAGATTCCTTGAGTATAATTTCATGGACGCTATCCACTCGTAGACTGATGAAATAAAAATAATCATCAAATAGTTCATCACTAGATCCAATACCACCAATGATGGGCCACTCTTTTGGAATGCTGTCCAGTTTTTCAATTCGGAAATGGGTTTTCCAGAATTTCTTTTCTTCTTTTTGGAGGTTCAAGGAGATGATTAATTAATTATTAATTACAACAGAATATTTTTTACCAGGCCGCTTCCCTGGCCAATTTATTGCTTTTTGTTTGCGTTGTTGCCTTGGTCATCTTAACAGCCGATGTAGTAGAGCGTTTCTATTTTTTCATAGGCGTGCGGCTTTACGGCGTTCTTTTTTTGTGAGTTCTAATGTCAGCTTATATAATTGACCATCTTCTTTGGACACAACCCAAACATGTTGCTCATCCAGAACTAGCTTATGAGGATTCCAAGAAGTTAAATCATAGGAGGTGATGAGTTTGTTTTTTTTGAAATCATAAAGGATTAAAAAGTTTTGGTTGAAAAACCAAACAGTATCCGATTCAATTTTTAAAATATCATAGAAATCATTATCAATATCTATCGGTTGTTTTACCAGTTTATTGAGTTCTAAATTCAAAATTATTTGTAGGTGCTCTGCAATCACAATTAGTTTTTCTGAATTTAATAAGACTGTATTCTGTTGTGTTGTTTTTACCTTTATAGCATCTGTATTGGAAAAATTAGCATGTATAAATTCTTCTGTAATCTCACTGTTATCGTGCGCCAGAGCATAGAAGGTGGTTACTAGTTTAAATTTTTTGTTTGAAGGATATTCTTCATATATTTCTTCTTCAATCGCTCCGTCGTGCGTGACCACTTTCCATTCATCATAATCAAAATTCGCCAAAATAGCTCCTTCTTGTACGTAAAACTGTTTCGTTGCGCCATGACCTACAAAATGGTTCCATAGCATTTTGTCATTTTTTACATCATAGCTTATCAATTGTCCTCCATCGGTATCAATAATTGTAGAAATAAACACTGAATCATTTATAAAGTGAGGCAGTAATTTTAAGGGAGCTACATTTAAGTTCTTAATAAGTGTACCCGACTGTTTATTTATTAAAACTGCGCGATGCGCCTTGTTTTCATAAATACTGGTAATCAAAGTATCATGATGAAAAAAAACG
>CAXAZV010000013.1:0-22341 GCA_963973375.1 uncultured Antarcticibacterium sp. | reverse complement strand
AATCTAGCCACTTCTTTAGGAAGTAGTCTGGTGGGATCTATGTATATTCTGGATGAACCTTCTATTGGCTTGCATCCACGTGATACACAAAATCTTATTGGAGTGCTTAAAGACCTAAGAGATTTGGGAAATACGGTAATTGTAGTGGAGCACGATGAAGATATAATGAAAGCGGCAGATGAAATCATAGATATAGGCCCCGAAGCCGGTACCCATGGAGGAGAACTTGTGGCTTCAGGCAATTACAATCAAATCCTGAAAGCAGAATCCTTAACTGCAAAATATTTAAATAACAGTATGCGTATTGAGGTGCCTTCAAAAAGAAGGACTTCTAAACAATTTGTTACCATTCTGGGTGCCCGTGAAAACAATCTTAAAAATATAGATGTAACCTTCCCATTAGGAATGTTTACAGCGGTTACCGGAGTTTCAGGAAGCGGAAAAAGCACCTTGATAAAAAGAATCTTGTATCCTGCAATGCTTAAGGAAATTGGAGGCTATGGTGAAAAGGCCGGCCAGTTCTCAAAAATTGAAGGTAATTTCAAGAGCATTACCTCTATTGAATTTGTAGACCAAAATCCCATAGGAAGATCTTCCCGTTCCAATCCTGTCACTTATATCAAGGCGTATGATGATATCAGGAATCTTTTTGCAAACCAAAAACTATCAGACATACGCGGATTTAAACCAAAACATTTTTCATTCAATGTAGACGGCGGCAGGTGCGATACCTGTAAAGGCGAGGGTGAAGTGACCATCGAGATGCAGTTTATGGCCGATGTACATTTGGAATGTGATGTATGCAACGGGAAACGGTTTAAGAAGGAAGTGCTGGAAATTAAATTTGCCGATAAGAATATTGATGATATTCTAACTATGACAATAGATGAGGCGCTTGAATTCTTTGAAACGAATGGTGAAAAAAAGATCACCACAAAGTTAAAACCCCTGCAGGATGTTGGCCTTGGTTATGTGCAATTGGGACAAAGTTCCTCTACCCTCTCAGGCGGGGAAGCCCAACGTATAAAACTGGCATCGTTTCTTGTAAAAGGAGTAACAAAAGACAAAGCCCTATTCATATTTGATGAACCTACCACAGGGCTTCATTTTCACGATATTCAAAAATTACTGAAATCCTTTAATGCACTTATTGAAAAAGGGCATTCCTTACTGGTCATTGAACACAATATGGACCTGGTAAAATGTGCCGATCACGTGATTGATCTGGGAATGGATGGTGGGGAAACCGGGGGATATCTTATTGCCGAAGGAACACCGGAGCAGGTGGCAAAAAATAAGAAATCCTATACCGCACCTTACTTAAAGGAAAAACTTGCCTAGCATCTCATAAAAAGCTGTGGTCCTGTTATTATGAGGGAAAGAATGTAATAACCTGGCACCTAATTTTGGCACGCACTTTGTATTATTAAAGCAACGGCAATAAATGCCGATTCTATTAACACAAAAGTCCGCCCAAATGAAAAACATTACCCTTATACTAGCTTTGCTTTTTGTTGGAGTTACGGCCTCAGCAAATACCCCCGGCAACGCCTTTGCCCCCTATAAATATGGAGAAGCCTTCATATTTGTGGAAGGAGGAGTTGAATTTGCGGTTTATCCAAATGGAGAATTTGATTTCCACTATAATCCCAGATTTTTAAACACCTCCATGGTACATATCCCGAATCCCGGAAGAAACATTAGTTACAATGCAGGATATAATTATGATGCATTTGTTCAATATGATGATTTTGGGGCTGTGATACAGATAGAAAATGTGCCAGTATATTATGACTTCTACGGAAGATTGATCCAGGCCGGTGATGTAGTCATTAGATATGATCACCACGGTAGAATTTCACGTGTTGGAGGTATGAGTATTCGCTATAACAGGTTCAATCAGCCTATTCGTTATGTGGGAATCATTAACCATTACAACACCCGTTATGTATACAGGCCATGGCATCAATATTATACGAGACCACATATGAATTACCGCGTGGTTTATTATGAGCCTTACAGAGCATTTTATGAGCCCGTGAGAATGAATTACTATCAGTATACTACATACTATCAAGACAACAATTACTATTATAACAAATCTAATTTTTATCGTCCAGGGCAGCAGGTTGCTTCCTATAACTACGGAAGAAGAACCACGCAGGAGAGAGATGTAACTCCAGCGTTAAGGTCCTCAGAAAATGTGAGCAGGACCAGTACTCCGGTTAATACTGATAGAGCCGTTGTACGCGATGATAATACGCTTTCAAGAACTGCAGGAGATAACTCTTCATACAGCCAGGACCTTAGCAGACAACGTTCGATGGAACAGCATGAAGCTGCTGTAAGAGCCCAGAGAGGTAGTGTGAATAATAGTAGCCTGAATAATAACAGCACTCCGGTACAGACCAGAGGAGCGGTATCCACAAATCAAAGAAGAACTACTATTGTAGAGCCTGTACAAACCGGGAACAGTGCTCCTAATGCGAGTGCCAGCCCTGATTACACAAGGACAGTGGAGAGACCTCAGGCGGTTATCCGTACTTCGGTACCACGTGCTCAAAGCACAGCAGTAAGAAGCAGTGTGCCGGCAGAAAGAAGTGCAGCTGTTCAACGTTCAACAAATAATCCTACCGCTGTAAATACGCGGTCACAGAATACCCCTGTTTCAAGAGAAGTAAAACCTACTGTTCGTGAAACATCAGGAACTATAAGAAGTTCCGGAAGAGAATAGATTTTTTATTTTAATTTTTTGGTTGGTTAGTTAGGAAATCCCTACAGATTGTATCGCAAGATCATCTTAGGGGTTTCCGCTTTTATAGGGGTTATCTTCTTTTGGTGTATTTGGAAATTAAAAGATTTACATCCTGAGAAAAATTAAATTTATAAGCAATCCCTATATACACCAGGCTAACCAAAAGGGATTTTAAAAGAATGTTTATGATAGGATGGAAGGGAAATTCCCAGTAATAAAATCCGGCGGTAAGAATCCCTGTGAATAAAAGGATATATCCTGTTTTGACTGAAAAGGGGTGCATTTTAAACTTTTTGATCACAATATAAATCTTGGAAGTATTATATATAAAAAATGCCAGAAAAGTAGCAATGGCAGCACCCATTATTCCAAACCGCGGGATAAAGATCATATTGAAAATAAAGGCCATAATGGCCAGTACCACTCCAACCCCCAAAACCAGCCGGTAATAATCTGAGTTAAACAAGATACTGTTGTTATTTCCCAGCATATTATCATAAAGTTTCACAAGTGAGATCAACACAACAATTGCCGTACTTATCTGGTAATCCTCCGGAATAAGGGCATATAATTGATTTAGGTTTACAATTATTAAAATAAAGATGATCGCGCTTATTACAAGTAAGCTCAAAGAGCTTCTTTTATAGAGGTCTTCCAGCCCCTTTTTATCCTTTTCATTAAGCATATTTGCCGTGAGTGGATGTACAATTTGATGCATCGCCTTTTGAGGTACTGAGATGACTGTTGCAATATAAACCGCAATACCATAAACGGCCACATTTTCTATTGGCAGGTAATGTTCTATCATTACCTTATCCAGATCCAACAGGATCATCGCTATAGAACCGGCTATTAAGATAAGGGCAGAATATTTTAAAACCGAAATCATATTGGCGGGAAAGACTAATCTGAATTTGGGGACATAAAGGGAAAAAGCATAGAGCATTAAAACCAGAGCTCTAAAAACAAAAACAGCGGCCATTAAATAAATAAACTGCTCAACATTTATTAGCTTAAAGTATACCCCGAAAAGCAGGATCGTGATACAAATCCTATGAAACACCTCCTTCATGAAATTTCCAAATACACTTTGGAAATTCACCTTACACCAGGCAAAGAAAATTTCAAAATAAGCAGTAGCTATTGCGATCACGTATATGAGCCAGATGTAAGGCTGCACCAATTCATTACCAGCATCAAAATATTCCAGGAGATAACTGTAACTAAAATAACCTGTAATTCCCAGGATTAAGGATACCCCTAATGGAAGTATGAGGATGAGGTTAAGAAGTTTATCCTTGTCCTGTTTGGTTTTATAAGAGGTATAAAACTTCACCAAGGTATTATGAACTCCAAAGGCCATCAAGGGCCAGATTAAATTTGCTGCAGAAAGAAGGAAACTTACCAACCCATAATATTCTTTTTCAAGAAAATAGGTGAATAAGAACAATGTATTAATAGCCCCTATCCCAAACCCCAGATAGGTAGTGACCATATTCTTAAAAGACTGATGAAATATAACTCCCATTCTTTAATTTTTCAAAAGATCAGCTAATTTCCCGGTAAGAGATCTACGGCTGTATTTTTCGATATTCTTTGATTCAGAGGTTAATTGGTCCTGTTTATATAATTTATAATACGCAAGTATCCTGAATTTCAACTCTTCTTTTGCACTGTAATTAAAAAAGTTGCCAGAACCGGTTTCATATAAGATCCTTTCAACATCCCATTTTTCAGGCCCTAATGCAAGAATAGGCCGCTTTGAAGCAATGTATTCAAATAATTTGCCAGGGATAATTCCACGGGTCTCTATACTGTCAATTTCAATAAGCAATAAAACCTGAGCACTGTTCTGGAGTTTTATAGCTTCCCTGTGAGGCACATATCCAATAACTTCAAGGTTCTTCTCAAGTCCGAAATTTTTAATACTTGCAAGGACTTCTTCGCTCACTGCACCCACTAGTTTCAATCTCAGGTCATTGGAGAAATCAGAATTTTCTTCTTTCAGCTCCTGTAAAACACTCCAGAGGTTTTGTGGATTTCGGCCGGAAAGCAAGGATCCAATATGTGAAATGGTAAAAGTTTTATCCAATTCCTGTTGAGTAGGCCTATCAATATCAAAACCATTTGTAATTACAGTTATGGGAACCCGGGTTTTTAATTCGAATTCAGCTTTAGTGGTAAAACTGGTGGTGATAATATGTGAGGCTTTTTGAAGTACTTCTGTCTCCAATTGAATATGCCTGGCTTCAGAAGTTTCAGAAAGTTTTAATTTCTGGTGATACCCAATACCCGTCCAGGGATCCCTGAAATCTGCAAACCATTTCACTTGAAGTGTTTCTTTAAGTGAAAGCCCGATAAGGTGAACACTATGAGGAGGTCCCGTAGTAATAATTGCATCTATTTTATGCTGTTTTAAATATTCAGATAAAAATTTTACTGAAGGTTTTATCCAGAATTTTCTCGCATCGGGGATAAAGAAATTGCCGCGTATGTAAAGAAGAAGTTTTTGCAAAAAACCTTGTTTATTTTCCTCCCGTATAATGCCAGAACTTATAGCTGTAGTCTGTTTTTTGGAAAACATTTTAGCCAGGAAATAGGGTTCAAAGATCTTATGTTTCAGGATCTCAATACCATTTGGAATTTCTTTTTCAAGAGAATCGTCCTTTATTGGATAATCTGGGTTGGAAGGAATATAGACAACAGGTTCTATTTGGAAATCCCTTAAATATTTCACGAATTTCAACCAGCGCTGAACTCCCGGCCCACCTGCCGGGGGCCAGTAATATGTAATTATAAGGACTTTTTTCATAGATACGGGAGGTAGATCTATCTATTCTTTGTGCTTAAAGGTATAGAAAATTCCGCCCAATAACAGGATGCCAAGGAATATTGAACTCATAAGGGCAATATCACTTCCCTTATTAATAACCTCTGGCTCAAATCTAAAGGTAATTTCATTTTCACCCGCAGGAACTTTCATAGCCCGCAAAACATAATTGGCAGGAAAGTGCGTGCTTTCTTCTCCGTTGATAAAAACAGTCCATCCATGAGGATAGTACATTTCTGAAAAAACGGCAAGGCCATCTTGGGCTGCCCTAGACCTGTACACCAATTCATTTGGTTTATGGCTTAGAAGTTCTATGTTTGCTGTAGTATCAGCAGGAATGTTTTGCCCTATCAGGTTTTGAAATTCCCTGTTAACTACCGCAGTTTTGGAAAGATCTACTTCATCAAGGCTGGTTATTTCTTCATTAGCAGATGTTACCCATTTAATATTATTTACAAACCAGGCATTTCCAAATGCTTCGGGATTTTGCTGTGGCTGCACCCCTTCTTCCGTAGGAATAATAAAATACTTTACGTTAAGCATATTTAAAACTCCCATGTTATTTTTTGAAATGTAGAAATCATAAAGATCCTGCATCCTTCCAGGTTTCGCCGCGTGGTACCCTCCTACCGAATTATGAAAATAAGAGGTTCTTCCCGTATTAAAAGGACTTTCAGCAAGATCAAATACCCTGTAATGCCCTTTATCCTGAAGAATAGCAGCATCTGCCGGAGTTTGTGGAAAAGGTTGACTCATTTGGCGTGATGCCACAAAATCATCGTTATTTACATACCTTCTGTCTACTACCACAAGATCTGCAAGTATTAAAATTACAAATCCGGCAATGACAATGTTTTTTGAGGTTTTCTGCTTTAGATACAACCAGATGAGTATTGCTGAAAGAAGAACAAAGATGAGGGAACGAATAGTATCTGAAGTGAAAATAGCTTTCCGGTCCTCTTTAACCGCCCAAACAAATTCGACTCCTAATTGCTCTAAATAAACGGCATCACTTCCTCCACTGAAACTGAATAAAACCGATTTCAAAACTAAAAATATAAGAGCAAGACCACCGGTAATAATAGTGGCCCATTTCAAGGCATAATTTTTTTCTTCTGGTTTTTCAAAATTATTGAACAGGCGGTATAAACCAAAAACAGCAAATGCGGGAACGCAGAGTTCAATGATGACCTGTATGGAGGATACCGCGCGAAATTTGCTGTAAAGCGGGACATAATTAATAAAAAATTCGGTTAAGAAGGAGAAGTTCTTTCCCCAGGAAAGCAGGAGAGCCAGTATGCTTGCTCCCACTATCCACCATTTAAGCCGGCCTTTTACCAGAAAAAGTGCGAATACAAAAAGAAACAATACGCTCGCACCTATATAAGCTGGTGCTCCTACAAAGGGTTGCTGCCCCCAGTATGTAGGTGCATTTTGAGCAAAATCACTTGCCTGCAATGGCGAGGCCCCCATTTGGATCAATTGCCCATACATTACAGAGTTCTCGTCAAGCTTTTCACTACTAGAACCACCCAAGAACCTTGGAATAAACAAATTTAAAGATTCAAGTATTCCGTAACTGTATTCGGTTATATAGTCATACGTAAGCCCTTCTGAAGATTTGGGAACTCCATCTGGGGTAATAGTTAGGCCTGTATTGCCTCTTGTGCTGAAACTGGCATATTCCTGCGTTGCCATTAAATTGGTAGCGTTTACACCCACTGCAAGAATAACTGCACCCAGCATAACTCCCAGCGATTTAAAGTAATGAGGCAGCATTTTTTTCCTGTAAGCATCAACTAAATAAGCAACACCAACAACTATAACCAGTAATAAAAGATAATAAGTCATCTGGAAGTGATTGGCACCTATTTCCAGAGCCATAGCAATGGCCAAAAGTAAAAAGCCGCCTATGTATCTCCCCCTGAAGCAAAGTAGGATACCTGCCAGCACCATAGGCATATAGGCTATGGCATGGGCCTTTGCGTTATGACCAACTCCAAGAATAATAATAAGATATGTTGAGAAACCAAAAGCTACCGCACCAAGAAAAGCCAGTTTATAGTCAAGCTTCAGGACGAGTAATAATATATAGAATCCTAGAAAATAAAGGAAAAGATAATCTGCAGGACGCGGAAGGAACCGGAGCAGGGAATCTAATTTTTTTATGTAATTATGGGGGTAATATGCCCCAAGTTGATAGGTTGGCATACCTCCAAAGGCAGCGTCTGTCCAATACGGCTCCTCGCCCGTGCTGGCTCTATAATCGTTTTGCTGCTTAGCCATCCCAATGTACTGAACAATATCGCTTTGGAAAATCTCTTTTCCCTGTAAAACGGGATTAAAATAAGCGAGAGAAAGAATTACAAAACCGAGGAAAACTACAATATGGGGAAGAAAACTTTTTAAAGACCTAATCATTCTAAGTTGTTTAGCAGGCCCGAAAATTAATCAATTTCTTCGTAATCGATATACTCTCCTACATTTTTGTTGGATCCCTTTCCTTTCTTTGGTTTTTTATCTATAACCACATCACCCTTTTTATTTGCGGCAGGATTTGGCTGTTGATTGAATTGTTGCTGAACTTTACTTCCTATTTTATTTAAAAAGTACTTCAGGATCATGGGGCCAAACCACTTTATAAATATTTTGAAGCCAAAATAAATAAGCAGAATTATTAAAATAGTCTTTACAATACTTTCAAATGAAGCTGTATGCATGTTTCATCAGTTTTGGCAAATTTACTATTCTGCAAAGACAATTTAATATTTAGCATCTAAAAAATTAATTAAAACTTCTATATTTGGCGGTATTAAACCTTTCCGAGATGCGATATTTACCCACTAAAATCCTCTGTTTATTTTTCCTTGTTTTCAATCTTACAACCGTGCAGGCGCAATATACAGAGACTATTAATTCCAATCGTCCCGGTGCTTCGCAGGGAGCATTCTCTGTAGGGAAAAGGGTTTATCAGTTTGAGGGGGGTGCATATTTTGGAAATGAATATCACGCATTACGAAAAAGTGATACAGATATATGGGGGACAGATTATTCCCTGCGCGTAGGCTTGTTATTTGAAGCGCTCGAAATAAATCTTACAGGTGCCTTTCAGGCAGAAACCATCACCATTCCAATTGGAGGCCAGGATACGGAATTTAAACGGAGTAACTTTAGGTCAAATACCCTGGGAGCTAAATATATGATCTTTGATCCTTTTGTTAGTATTGAGCCAGATAAACCCAACCTTTACAGCTGGAAAGCCAATCAGCGGTTTAAGTGGAAAACCCTTATTCCTGCTGTAGCAGTTTATGGAGGGCTTAATTTTTCATTTGGAGACAATCCATACTTATACCCGGAAGAGTCAGCTTTTTCACCCAAATTTGCCCTTATAACACAGCATAACTGGGCAGGGAGCTGGGTATTGGTAACCAATATTATTGCCGATAAAATTTCTGATAACAATCCAACCTTTGCAGGAATTTTTACCCTTACCCACGCTTTTACTCCAAAATTTGCCGGATTCCTTGAATATCAGGCAATTTTAAGCAATATATATGCAGATGATCTGGCCCGTACCGGGGTGGCTCTTCTTATAGGAGATCACCTGCAATTTGACGTTTCAGGACTTATAAATTTCAAGAACACGCCAGACAGATGGCAGGTGGCTGCAGGATTTTCTTATCGCATAGACAGGCACGAGGATGATGAATTCCTTGAGGAATCTGAAGATGGTGATTACAGGAGATTACGTTCGAAAAAATTAGAAGAGGAACAACCGGTAGAAAATGAACAATAAAAAAAGATCTGCCTTTGGGGCAGACCTTTTATATTATAATATTTACGTATTTCTATTCTCCGTGAGAAGCAGCTACCGCAGCTGAAAGTCTCTTATATGTTCCATTCTCAAGTCTTTCTCTAATTACTGAAAACGCCACAAGGGTTTCTTCAATATCTTCCATAGTATGAGTAGCGGTTGGGATCATTCTAAGAAGGATCAAACCTTTTGGAATTACAGGATACACAACAATAGAACAGAATACTCCGTGGTTCTCCCTAAGGTCCTTAACAAGAGCCATAGCTTCTGGGATACTTCCCTGCAGGTAAACCGGAGTAACACAACTTTGTGTAGTTCCTATATCAAAACCGCGTTCTTTAAGACCGGTTTGTAATGCATTTACATTTTCCCACAATTTGTTTTTCAACTCTGGCATAGTCCTCAACATATCAAGACGTTTAAGGGCACCCACAACCAATTGCGACTGTAGTGATTTGGCAAACATTTGAGACCTCAGGTTATATTTTAAATAATCCATGATCTCTTTATCTCCGGCAATAAAAGCACCGGTACTTGCAAGGGATTTGGCAAATGTTGCAAAATAAACATCAATCTCATCCTGTACTCCCTGCTCTTCACCAGCACCTGCCCCGGTAGCCCCAAGGGTGCCAAAACCATGCGCATCATCTACAAAGAACCTGAAGTTGTATTTTTTCTTTAATTCAACAATCTCTTTAAGTTTACCCTGTTCTCCACGCATTCCAAAAACACCTTCGGAAATTAAAAGAATACCTCCTCCGGTTTGCTCACAAATCTTAGTGGCACGTTGAAGGTTCTTCTCGATACTTTCCATATCGTTGTGCTTATAGGTAAAACGCTGACCTAAATGAAGTCTCACCCCATCTATAATACAGGCATGCGCATCAACATCATAGACAATAACATCAGATTTTGATACAAGGGCATCTATGGTAGAAACCATACCCTGGTAACCAAAATTTAATAAATAAGCAGCTTGCTTATGTACAAATGAGGCCAGTTCATCCTGTAATTTTTCGTGAAGATCTGTATGTCCGCTCATCATTCGGGCTCCCATGGGATATGCTGAACCAAATTCAGCAGCCGCTTCAGCATCTACTTTTCTTACCTCGGGATGATTAGCAAGCCCCAGATAATCATTTATACTCCAGGTTATTACTTCCTTTCCCCGAAATTTCATTCTGTTTGAAATTGGGCCTTCCAGTTTTGGAAAAACAAAATATCCTTCCGCCTGTTGCGCCCACTTTCCTAAAGGGCCTTTATCCTTGTAAATTTTATCAAATAAATCTCTCATAGATCCTTTTCTTTAAGCTGCAAAAGTAATTAAATACAATTCAATTTTATAATTTAATATTTATAAGTCTATACTGCTCCATAAAAAAAAGCATCCTTTTTAAAGGATGCTTAAAAAGTTATATGAAGCGGTAATTTTTCATAAATTATTTAATGAATTCTACGCTAAGGCTTTCTTCCTGATTCTTACTATCAAAGAATCCTTGCTCTGCCATCCACTTATCATTAAACACTTTACTCATATATCTGGAGCCATGATCGGGGAATATTATCACCACGTGGCTGTTCTTATCAAATTCTCCCATTTCATGAAGCTGCTTTACACCCTGCATTGCTGCCCCACTTGTATAACCAACAAAAAGCCCTTCGGTTTTTGCCAGTTCCCTCGTGGTATGTGCGCTCTCCTCATCGGTTACTTTAATGAACTTATCTATAACATCAAAATCTGTTGCGGTTGGGATCAGGTTTTTCCCCAATCCTTCTATTCGGTAAGGGTAGATCTCATTAGTATCAAACTCACGGGTTTCGTGATATTTTTTAAGTACAGATCCAAATGCATCAATTCCAATAACTTTCAATGATGGATTTTGTTCCTTCAGGAATCTTGCAGTACCGGAGATTGTTCCTCCCGTTCCACTACATGCGATAAGGTGCGTGATCTTTCCTTCAGTTTGCGCCCATATCTCGGGACCTGTTGACTTATAATGAGCATCCATATTAAGCTCATTGAAATATTGATTGATATAAACAGAACCTTTTGTTTCTTCATGAAGCCTTTTGGCTACCATATAATAAGATCGGGGATCATCTGCAGAAACATTTGCGGGGCAAACATACACTTTTGCTCCCATGGTTTTTAACATGTCGATCTTATCTGGAGAGGATTTGGAACTCACTGCAAGTATACATTCATAGCCTTTGATAATACTAACCATAGCTATGCTAAATCCTGTATTCCCTGATGTGGTCTCTATAATGGTATCGCCGGGTTTTAATATTCCCTTGCGCTCAGCTTCCTCGATAATATATAAAGCAATACGATCTTTGGTAGAATGGCCGGGGTTAAAAGCTTCAACTTTGGCGTAATAATCACCTTCAAAATTTTCGGTGATCCGGTTTAAATGTATTAGGGGGGTCTTCCCTATTAATTGCAATACATTATCAAAAACCTGTATGTCTTCTTTCATATTGGAAGTTTTTTTGCAATCTTGGCTTTGTTAAAAGCTGCCTTAAAAAGTTAAAACAATCTTAATAAGAAAACCGGTCAAAGTTAAGGGAAATTTTTTAATTATTCTTTAATTCCTTCAAGATCCAGTAAAAATGCATATTCTTCAGCTACTTCTTTGAGTGCTTCAAACCTTCCGGAAGCTCCTCCATGCCCGGCTTCCATATTTGTATGTAATAAAAGTAAATTATCATCTGTCTTCAACTCCCTTAATTTAGCAACCCATTTAGCCGGTTCCCAATACTGCACCTGGGAATCATGCAGGCCTGTTGTTACCAGCATATTAGGGTAATCCTGGGCTTTTACGTTGTCATAGGGTGAATAAGACAACATATAATCAAAATATTCCCGCTCATTTGGATTTCCCCATTCATCGTATTCCCCGGTGGTAAGGGGAATTGTATCATCAAGCATGGTAGTTATCACATCTACAAACGGCACCGCGGCAATTACTCCATTATATAATTGAGGAGCCATATTCACTACTACCCCCATTAACAAACCGCCGGCAGAACCGCCCATGGCGTATAAATGTTTTTCAGAAGTATATTTTTCACTTATCAAATGTTTTGAAACATCTATAAAGTCTGTAAAAGTATTTCTCTTATTGAGCAGCTTTCCATCTTCATACCATTTCCTTCCCAAATATTCACCTCCTCTTATATGTGCTATAGCATAGATAAATCCCCTATCAAGCAGGCTTAATCTAGCACTTGAAAAATAAGGGTCAATTGTAGAACCATAGGATCCATAAGCATATTGCAACAAGGGGTTTGTTCCATCCTTCTTTATACCTTTATGATATATAAGAGAAACCGGAATTTGTGTTCCATCCTCTGCAGTGGCCCATATCCTTTCAGTTACATAATTATTCTTGTCAAATTTACCTCCCAGGACCTCCTGCTCTTTTAATATGAGCTTTTGTTTGGTGTCCATATTGAAATCTACCACAGATGTTGGCGTGTTCAGCGAATTATAAGTATACCTAAGGATTGAAGTTTCAAAATCGGGATTTATACTGGTATATGCAGTATAGGTTTCATTATCAAAAGGCAGGTAATAGAATTCCCCGCTATCCCATCTGGTAATTTTGACCTTGTTAAGGCCATTATGCCGCTCGCTTATTACCAGGAAATCTTTAAAAATATCAATGTCCTCCAGTAAATAATCTTCCCTGTGAGGGATCACCTCAACCCAATGCTCCATGGAGGTTTGGTTTACAGGGGTTTTCATTAATTTAAAATTGGTGGCACCGTCTTTATTGGTAAGAACATAAAAAGCATCCTCATAATGACTTATTCCATATTCCAAACCTCGTTGCCGGGCAGTAAAGATTCTGAAATCACCTTCAGGATGATCTGCATCCAGGATACGGTATTCACTGGTGAGGGTACTATGTGAACCAATGATGAGGAATTTTGTTGATTTAGACTTATATATATAAGTATTAAAGGTTTCATCCTTTTCCTCAAACACCAATTGATCCAAAGAAGGATCTGTACCCAAAATGTGTTTATAGATCTGGTTAGAGCGTAGGGTCTGTTCGTCTTTTTTGGTGTAAAAAAGAGTTTTATTGTCATTTGCCCAGGTGGAACCACCGGTAGTGGTGAGGATCTTTATAGGAAGGATCTCCCCCGTTTCCAGGTTTTTGATTTGTATGGTATATTTTCTCCGGCTTAGGGTATCCACCCCAAATGCTACCAACTTATTATCGGGGCTTACATTAAGACCTCCCAGGCTATAATATTCAAAGCCTTCTGCCATTTCATTAACATTGAACAGAACCTCTTCCGGCGCGTCCAGGGTGTCCTTTTTTCGGGAATAAATGGGATAATCTTTGCCGGTTTCAAACCTTGTAAGGTACCAGTAACCGTTAAGTTTATAAGGAACTGAGGAGTCATCTTCCTTGATCCTCTTTTTCATTTCCTTAAACAATTGCTCCTGCAGCCCCTTAGTGTGAGCGGTCATTTTCTCATTGTAATCATTTTCACTATTTAAATAGTCAATTACATTGGGATTTTCCCTGTCGTTCATCCAGTAGTAATCATCTACCCGTACTATATCGTGAGTTGGTAATTCTTTAGGTAATTTATCTGCCTGAGGAGGAAAGGTTGGCTTTTTCAATTCAATGGTATTTTAAGCTACAAAGGTAAAGTATCCAAAGAAATTAAATAATAGTGTTTTCATTATTAACCACATATTTGGGTAAATTAGTAAATTTGAAGTCAATTAATTAAAATTTAGAAAGTATGTTTGGAGATATGATGGGTATGATGAATAAGCTCAAAGAAACCCAGGAAAAGGTAGAAGCTACAAAAGAAAGGCTTAAAACAGTTTTGATAGACGAACAATCAAGTGATGGATTGTTAAAAGTAACTATCACGGCAGCGCGCGAGATCAAGAATATCTCTGTTGCTCCGGAGTTAATGGAAGATAAAGAACAACTTGAAGATTATCTTGTTCTTACTCTTAATAAAGCTATTACCCGGGCCACCGAGATCAATGAAAACGAACTTGCCGCAGTTGCCAAGGATGGAATGCCGGACATCCCGGGTCTTGATATGTTTAAATAACATATCTACAATTCCAGGACACCAAATTAAAAACCTCACCATTTCCGGTGAGGTTTTTAATTTTAAATAGGGTTTCAATTAGGATTTAAGACTGATGTTTCTTAACACATCCATAAAACGTAAGTGCATTTCTTCTGTATAATCCAGGTGGGTTACAATTCTTAATTTTCCCTGTCCCATATTACTTATCCTTATATTTTCCTGCTGCAACCCGGCCATGAAATCCTTTTCGGTGGAGGGATCCTTCAGGTAAAAGATGATAATGTTGGTTTCAATGGGCTCTACTTCTCCAATATAGAACTGTTGTTTAAGTATGCCTCCTATCTCCTTTGCACGGCGATGATCCTCTTCCAGTCTTTGCACATTATTATCCAGTGCAAAAATGCCCGCTGCGGCCATAAATCCTAATTGTCTCATTCCCCCTCCCAAAACCTTGCGCACGCGAATAGCATTCTTCATAAGTTCCTTTTTTCCAATAAGAACACTCCCCATTGGAGTTCCCAGTCCTTTGGAAAGGCAAATAGAAATGGTGTCAAAAATCTTCCCATATTCCTTTGGATCTTCATTTTTCGCCACCAACGCATTAAAAAGTCTGGCTCCGTCAAGATGCAATCCTAAATTGTGTTTGTTGCACACTTCACGAATCTTTTTCATTTCTTCGATGTCATAACAAGCCCCGCCTCCTTTATTGGTAGTGTTTTCAAGACACACCAGCGTGGTAAGCGGGCTATGGTAAAAATCCGGCGGATTGATATTTTCCTCCACCTGCTGCGCTGTTATCATTCCGCGGTGTCCATCTACCAGTTTACAGGAAACCCCGCTGTTAAAAGACACACCACCGCCCTCATAATTATAAACGTGAGCCCATTTGTCGCAAATAAGCTGCTCGGCAGGTTGGGTATGTAATTTTATTCCAGCCTGATTCGCCATACTTCCCGTTGGAAAAAACAGGGCTTCATCCATTCCAAACATTTTAGCCAGTTTTTCTTCAAGCGCATTCACAGTAGGGTCTTCTTTATAAACGTCATCTCCAACCTCAGCGGTTAAAATAGCCTGCAACATTTCCTTTGTAGGTCGTGTAACAGTATCGCTTCTTAGATCTATTTCTTTCATAGTTATATTAATATAAAATTCAAATTCAGCTTTTTCTCTTAATTCCCAATTGGGGCGCCATCTGGAATAGCAGGTGCAAAAGGTAGGGCCTTAAATCCTGAAGGTTCTTTTAAAAATTGTTTTATCTCTATAAGATACAACCGGTGCATCGGTGCGTTAAGTTTGCTGTTTTTATTTAACCAGTTTTCCAGCTCACTTATTTGCTGCATCATTTGCGCTTTTACCCCGGGGGTGGCCTCCTTATGCACTGCCAGGTTCATCATATGCTGCAGGGTATTGTAGTTAATTACGTTTTGCACCTCCTGCAAATAAGGATCCTTGTGTTCCAGTTTAAAAGTTTTAGCCACAAGCTCATCCCCCATCTCTTTTAAACCGGGAAGTTTTGGATCTATCGCGTTTTGTTGTACTAGCCTCGCTGCTCTTTCAGGATGTAATAAAAGCACCAGGCTCATATCACTTGCAGTGCCAGGTGCGCCAAGAGCGTCAAAAGCAACTCCCGTATTGCTTTTAAATGATTCCGGGGATCTTGCAAAACCAAATGCCCTGGGTGGAAACAGGTCTAATTTATTGGAAGGGATAGCGATAGTTCTAGCGTCCAGGGTTTTCAAAATTGACTGCAGTGCTTTATTCTGTTCAGCGGCTTCAATAGATGCCACTACTAACTGGTTGCCGCCCTTCACCGCATAATTATAATCCAACCCGCCAATTCTTTTTACCGCCGCTTCGGTTTGATAACGGTGAAAAAAATATAAGGGAACAAACACATCCTCTAAAACTGAATATGCTTCTCCTGTACGAATATTATCTACTGAAAAATTCGAGATCGCCAGTTCCCGTACCTTAAGGATCCTCTCAAGCTCTTCAGTAGCATTTTTGCTGTTATCCCATAAATGAGCGTTTCCGTGCGCCCCACCTGTGGCACGGGCATCATAGTCGCTTATAAACTGGAGGCCATGATCATTCGCTTCAGTCAGCACAGTATTTAAAAATTGTTTTTCTGAAGAGTTTTCGGGTACCCCTCCATAGGAATATTTTACTGTGATCAAATCCCAGGGACCCAGACCTGAATCATATGCCTCCTTAAAACTGATCTCGCCATCTTTTATTTCCACTTTAGGATGAGGATAGTCCATTACCGAAGAATTCTCATTGGTACTGGCTGCAAAATAATGAGTAAATCCAAGGGTGTGGCCCACTTCGTGAGCAGAGAGTTGTCGAATTCTTGCCAGGGCCAGTTCCATCAATTGGGCATGATTGTCATCCCTTTCAGCAAAAGGTTTATTCATAAGTGCCTGAGCTATCATGAAATCCTGCCGGATTCTTAAACTTCCCAGGCTCACATGGCCTTTAATAATCTCTCCTGTACGAGGATCTGTCACACTTGCACCATAACTCCAGCCTCTTGTAGAACGGTGCACCCATTGTATCACGTTATATCTTACATCCAGAGGATCTGCATCTTCAGGCAGCATTTCCACTTTGTAGGCATCTTTATAACCTATTGCCTCAAATCCCTTGGCCCACCACCTTGCCCCATCGAGCAGCGCAGAGCGCACGGGTTCCGGAGTGCCCGGATCCAGGTAATAGATTATAGGTTCCACGGCCTCGCTTACCACAGCAGTCGGGTCTTTTTTTGTGAGCCTGTGCCGCGTTATAAACCTTTTTTCAATAGGTTCAAAAACCGGGGTAGAATAATCAAAATATGACATTGAGATAGCTCCGCTTCTGGGATCAAATTCCCTTTTTTGATAATTATCATCTGGTAACTTTACAAAGGAATGATGTTGGATAACCGTTAAGTTACGGGAGTTTGGCAGTACACTGCGAAGGGTGGCGCTTTTGGCATCCCCTTCCAGGGTGAGCAATGCCTCAAATTCAACATTTTCAGGAAAAGCTTTTGTACGGTTTAGAGCTAAGGCACTTTTTGTCTTATTAATTTTAAAGCTGCCATGATTCCCCCGTTCAAGCCTGGTCCCTACCCCATGGGCATCTTCCATTAAAAATGGGGTGAGATCTATAATATATGAACCGTTTTTTTCTTCTTTGATCTCAAACCCATAAAGTACAGACCTTGCAAAAGCTTCTTCAACACTCTTTTTTTCAAGCGGGTTTGTAGTAACAGCCCTGAATTTTAAATTGGGCTGCACCAACAATAATTTTTTACCGGCTTTTTCAAATTTAACTACCGCTTCATTTCCAAGTTGCCCGCGGTCCAATCCAATATCATTGGATCCCACACCGGTGGTAAGGGAATTTACATAGAGGAATTCTGTATCCAGGTCTTTTACTTCTAGATATATTTCATCGTCCTTTTCAGAATAATAGAAATTAAAATAACCTTCAAAACTCTTTAAATTTTCTTTCTTTTCAAGGAACTGCGCATTGGCCGAAACAATCACACTGAAGAACAATGAGATAGCTGTAAATAATTTCATCTGGAGGAATATTAGGAAAGCTAAAACTATAAAATATTTGTAAAATAGTTTTCTTTAAGGGGGTTTAATTCTATTTTTACGCAAATTAAAAACACATATGATCAATTCAGAACATATAAAGGATCTTAAGGATCGCCTGGTAGCGTTAAGGAGGTATCTTTGACGTTGATGCCAAACAAATAGAAATCTCCAATTTAGAAGAAAAAACATACTCTCCGGATTTTTGGGACAATCCTAAAAAAGCCGAAGAACTGATGCGCGAGATTAATTCAGAAAAAAAATGGGTAGATCAATACTTTAAGGCCGAATCTCTGGTAGAAGACCTTGAAGTGATCTATGAGTTTTATAAAGAAAAGGAAGCCACGGTAGATGATGTAGAGTCAAGAGACAAGCTTGCGGTAGACCTTATTGAAGAAATGGAATTCAAGAATATGCTTTCAGAAGAAGGAGACAGCCTTAGTGCCGTACTCCAGATCACCGCAGGTGCGGGTGGTACTGAAAGTTGTGACTGGGCAGAGATGTTGATGCGCATGTACCTTAGGTGGGCAGAATCAAGAGGTTTTGCCGTAAAAGAATTGAACGTTCAGGCCGGGGAAGTTGCGGGAATTAAAACTGTTACAATAGAAATTGAAGGGGAATATGCTTTTGGGTGGTTAAAAGGTGAGAATGGGGTACACCGTTTGGTAAGAATCTCCCCATTTGACAGTAATGCTAAACGCCATACCTCTTTTGCCTCTGTATATGTATATCCTTTGGTAGACGATTCTATTGAAATAGAGATCAACCCTGCAGATATTTCCTGGGAAACCATGCGTTCTTCGGGAGCCGGTGGACAAAATGTGAACAAGGTTGAAACGGCAGTACGCTTACGGCACGCACCCAGCGGAATTGTGGTGGAAAATTCAGAAACACGTTCACAACTTGACAATAAGACAAAAGCCATGCAGTTGCTAAAGAGTCAGTTATACGAGATCGAGCTGCAAAAGCAACAGGCCCAGCGAAGGGAGATCGAGGACTCGAAAATGAAGATAGAATGGGGATCCCAAATAAGGAATTATGTAATGCACCCATATAAGCTCATTAAAGATGTGCGAACTGCTGAAGAAACCGGAAATGTAGAAGCTGTTATGGATGGAGATATAAATCGTTTTTTGAAAGCATATCTTATGATGATGGGACAACGGAATGATGATTGATAGATGAAAACTAAACTTTTTAAATTGATAATTTTTCCGTATTTTAATTACCCGAAAAAATGATAACAATTTACCACAATAACAGGTGCAGCAAGTCCCGGGAAGGTTTGGGAATAATTCAAAAATCAGGTAAAGAGTACCGGGTTCGGGAATACCTTAAAGAGCCTATGAATGAGGCAGAGATTAGTTCTCTCCTTAAAAAACTGGAGATGCAACCCGTAGAATTAATTCGGAAGAATGAAAAATTGTGGAAGGAACAGTACAAAGACAAAGATCTTAGTGCAAAAGATTTAATAAAAATAATGGCAGAAAATCCGGTATTAATAGAAAGGCCGGTAGTAGAAAATGGTGAAAAGGCGGTTGTAGGAAGACCTTCATCGCGTATTGACAACCTCTTATAGAATTTAAAAATAAAGAAATGAAACTTCAGAACAGACTTATACTTTTAGGAGTGACGGCAATGGCAGTTGGCGGCTTTGTATTATCACAAATATTTATTCACGAAAAGAATCGAAAAGAGCTTCGGGAAATTGCAAGGGATATTGCAAATCACTGGAAAGAAAAGTTGGATCTCTCTCCATCTCAAACACAAGATTTGGAAAATATAATTATAGAGTTCACCATCAAAAAGAATGATATAATAAATTCTGATGCCGCTTCTCCTGAAAAAATAGAGAAGTTACAAAAGGTTCAAAGGCGGGAACACCGTGACCTTAAGAAAATTTTGGATGAAGAAAAATTCAATGCTTACACTGGGGTAAATAAAAATCTACCCCATAATTTGATGAGTTCAATATCAGCATAATCAATCGTTTAAGGCATAACTATAGGTTTTAACTGTTTTTTAACTTCTGTTGTTTAAACCAAACAGCTAAACATGCGTCTAACAGCAAAAAGATGTTATGACCACCAAAAAGTTATTACCCCTCAGCATTCTGCTGATTTTATTTTTCTCCTTCACATTTTCTTCCTTTTCCCAATCAGGGAAACCTACCATCTCAGGTAAAGTAGTAGACGATGAAATGGGCGTTCCTTTGGAATATGCCACCGTATCTATTACCAAACCCAATGACCCCAATTTTATAGATGGAGGGGTAACAGATCTTGAAGGAAATTTTTCAATTCCGGTAAATCCGGGTACCTATAATATTCTGGTAGAATATATTTCATTTGAATCCAAAAGCTACAATAACCGCCAGGTAACTTCTAATGTAAACCTTGGCACTATCGTGTTGGGAATGAGCGCAGCAGCACTTGGGGAAGTTGTTGTAGTTGCTGAAACTACAGAAGTTGAAGTAAGGCTGGATAAAAAGATATATAATATAGGAAAAGACCTTACTACCGCCGGTGGTACTGTTGCCGATGCTTTGAATAATGTACCTTCTGTATCTGTTGATATTGATGGCGGGATTAGTTTAAGAGGTAACGAGAATGTACGAATCCTAATAAACGGGAAACCATCTGCAATGGCAGGTTTTGGTTCTACAGATGTACTTGCACAATTACCGGCAGAAGCTATAGAGCGCGTAGAGGTGATCACCTCCCCTTCTGCAAGATATGATGCCGAAGGTTCTGCAGGTATTCTTAATATAATTCTTCGAAAGGAAAAAACTCTTGGCTTCAATGGTTCTGTAACCGGAAATATTGGATATCCTGATAACGCCGGGATAAGTGCCAACGTAAATCTTAGAACAGATAAATTCAACATATTTAATACTACCGGTTTCAGGTATTTTGATGCTCCGGGCCAAAACTGGAGTGATACCAGATACAGGGCACGTCCAAATGCTGACGGGGAATTGATCGAGCCTGAATTTGACCGCATCTATGAAGATAGAGAGGTTACCCGCCTAAACAGGAATTTCAACACCAACCTGGGGCTTGAATACTATTTAAATGATCAATCCTCCATTACCGGAAGTATTTTTTACCGTTATGGGCAAGATGAGGATGTAACTACCAACAATAGCCAGCGTTTTAAAAATAATATATTGGCTGAACAAACTTTGAGAAGAGAATTGGAAACCGAAGAAGATAACAGGTACCAGTTTGCTTTAAATTATATTAATAGACTGGGTGAGAATGGACATCAACTTACGGCCGATTTCCAGGTAGGAAAAAGTGCAGAAGTAACTTCTGGTTTTATCAATGAAGATGTAGTATTTAATATTGATAATGAATCTACAAGATTCCTTCAGGAACAGGTTGATTCAGAACAAGACAATACCGAATATCTTTTACAGGCAGATTACGTATTACCAATAGGTGAAGACTCCCAGTTTGAAGCAGGATACCGCGGAGATTTTGAAAACACTGTTACAGATTATGAATTGCGAACAGATCCAACAACTCCAGGTGTATATGAATTAAACCTTGGCTTGTCCAATGAGTTTGATTATACTGAGAATGTGAACGCCATATATACCCAATATGGTTCAAAATTAGGAAAATTCTCATATCTCTTAGGTTTAAGGTTAGAGAATACGCAATTAAAAGGTAAGATAGATTCCAGGTTGAGCGATGCTGAACTGGTTGAAGAATTTGGTTTTCCAATAGACACAGATTTTGACAACAATTATCTTGGTTTGTTCCCAACTGTTAATTTAATTTATGAAATAGGCGAAAGGGAAAACATCACAGTTGGTTATAACAGAAGGATCAACAGGCCCCGTGGTTGGTTTATCAACCCCTTCCCTTCCCGTTCCAGCCGTACCAACGTATTCCAGGGAAATCCAAACTTAAGGCCGGCATTCGCAAATGCTTTTGATGTAGGATATTTAAAGAGATGGAATAAACTTACTTTTACTTCCTCTGTATATTATCAACTTGAGGAGGATTCCTTTGAAAGAATCGAGGAATTTACAGGTGCTGTAACTCCCGGAGATGAAATTCCTATAACCAGAACAATTCCCGTAAACCTTTCTACCAATCAACGAATAGGTGCCGAAGCAGGTGTTTTATATAATCCTGCAAAATGGTTGCGTTTAAACGGAAGTTTCAACTTCTTCCAGTTTGAAACCGAAGGGGAGTTCAATGGCAGAGATTATGGTGCCAAAAACACCAGCTGGTTTGGAAGGTTTAGTTCTAAAGTTTCCCTTCCTGCTAAA
>CAXAZV010000012.1:0-24489 GCA_963973375.1 uncultured Antarcticibacterium sp. | reverse complement strand
CTCTCGTACTCATTATTGTTTCATTCCTTATTATGTGGTTCATGAACCCGTCCTGAAAACAATAGAAGCCAAAATCAAATTTATCCTATAAAAAAAGATCCTCTTTGGGTTTCCAGAGAGGATCTTTTGTATTAAAAAAGTCGGGGAAATTTAAATTTCCATTTATCCGGGTCTAGTATCGGTAGTATTCAGGTTTAAAAGGACCTTCTACGGTCACTCCTATATAATCTGCCTGGTCTATGGAAAGTTCTGTGAGCTCTACTCCTATTTTCTCAAGGTGCAGTTTAGCTACTTTTTCATCAAGATGCTTTGGCAGCATATAAACCTCATTCTCATATTTCCCTGCATTTTTCCAAAGCTCAATTTGCGCGAGGGTCTGGTTTGTAAAGGAATTACTCATTACAAAACTTGGATGTCCTGTAGCACAACCAAGGTTAACCAACCTTCCTTCAGCAAGAAGAATTATATCTTTCCCGTTAATGGTGTATTTATCCACCTGTGGCTTAATTGTATTTTTTGTGTTTCCATGGTTTTTGTTAAGCCAGGCAACATCTATCTCATTATCAAAATGACCAATGTTACAAACTATCGTTTTGTCTTTCATCGCCTCAAAGTGTTCTCCACGTACGATGTCTTTATTTCCTGTAGTAGTAATTACAATATCTGCTTTGTCAAGAACCGTTTCCAGTTTTTTAACCTCAAAACCATCCATAGCGGCCTGTAGGGCGCAAATAGGGTCAATTTCGGTAACAGTAACTATCGAGCCTGCACCTCTAAAAGAGGCAGCAGTACCTTTACCAACATCTCCATATCCACATACTATTACGCGTCTTCCGGCAAGCATAACGTCTGTTGCACGACGTATTGCATCAACAGCGCTCTCACGACAACCGTATTTATTGTCAAATTTTGATTTAGTTACAGAGTCATTCACGTTAATTGCGGGCATAGGTAGTGTACCATTCTTCATACGCTCATATAAACGGTGCACTCCTGTTGTAGTTTCTTCAGAAAGTCCTCTAATTCCTTCAGCAAGCTCAGGATATTCATCCAACACCATATTGGTAAGATCTCCACCATCATCAAGGATCATGTTCAAAGGTTTTCTGTCTTCTCCAAAGAACAGCGTTTGCTCTATACACCAGTTAAATTCTTCCTCGTTCATTCCTTTCCAGGCATAAACAGGAATCCCGGCAGCAGCAATTGCAGCGGCAGCCTGATCCTGGGTAGAGAAAATATTACAGGAACTCCAGGTAACCTCGGCACCCAATGCGGTTAAAGTTTCAATAAGAACGGCAGTTTGAATAGTCATGTGTAAGCAACCTGCAATTCGGGCGCCTTTTAAAGGCTGCTCGCTTCCAAATTCTTCACGTAGGGCCATAAGACCCGGCATCTCTGCTTCAGCCAATTCTATTTCTTTTCTTCCCCAATCGGCAAGGGAAATATCTTTAACTTTATAAGCGGTGTAAGGCACTGTTTTCGTTGACATATTATTATATTTGATTTATAGCAATTTTTCAGTCGCAAAAATACGTAATATCTAACAAAATCTTATGCCCCTTTACAAAACAATAACAGTAAACCCTACTACTAAGGTCTTCATTTGGAAGGTAGAAGAATCCTTTGAATGGTTGAATGAGGGAATAGAACTTACCCCTCATTGTGCGCAGCGGGTACAGGGGATGAAAAGTGAAATTCATCGCAGGGGTTTTATGAGCATTCGCCACCTTCTTGCGCAGGCAGGATACGTAGATAAGGACCTCTTTTATGATGAAATGGGGAAGCCTCATTTGGTTGATGGAAAATTGATATCTATTACCCATTCCTTCGATTTTACAGGTATTATTGTAAGCGATTCAAAAGTGGGAATTGATATTGAAAAACAGCGAGATAAGATACTTACCATTGCCCATAAATTCACTCCCCTTGAAGAATACCATACCCTTGCCAATGAGGAAGCGTTGATACGCAAGCTTACCATAGTTTGGGGTGGAAAAGAAGCCATATACAAACTTATGGCTGAACCCGGTCTTAGTTTCCTTCAGCATATAAATATTACAGATTTTGATTTTGATGCCACCAAAACCACGGGAAAGGTTTTATTTAACGGCCAACCTTCCTTATACGAAATGGAATTCCTGGAATTTGAAGGCTATACCTGTGTATATACATTGGAGACAGCAAAAAAAGTGGCTGGATGATCCTCTCCACTTCCATTTATACAGACCTTATTTCCTCTGCTGAAAACGCCAAAAAACAGCTGGCCGTACTTATTGATCCCGATAAATTCAATACGTTGGAGGCCGAAGGTTTCTTCAGGAAATTACCCCTAAATATTACCCATATTTTTGTGGGTGGCAGTACTGCTGAAAGTGAGGAAACCCACCTCACGGTAAAATCTATAAAGCAGTATAGTTCACTTCCAGTGATCCTTTTCCCCGGGGATCATTCTCAAATTACCGAAGAGGCCGATGCCTTACTTTTTTTAAGTCTAATCTCCGGTCGTAATCCTGAATATCTTATAGAGCAGCAGGTAAAGTCGGCAGCCGGTTTACAAAATTCCAGCCTTGAGATAATTCCTACGGGCTATATCTTAATTGATGGAGGCAGGGAGTGCGCTGTAGAACGGGTAAGCCAAACCCGGCCTATGTCTCAAAATGATATAGAAAGTATAATTAATACAGCTCTGGCTGGCCAGTTTTCTGGAAAGAAGCTTATTTACCTGGAAGCCGGAAGTGGAGCATCTATCCCGGTTTCACCAAGGATCATTTCATCTGTAAAACAGGCTTTATCCATCCCTCTTATTGTGGGAGGCGGGATTCGAACAGAGAAACAGTTGTTAAGTGCATATGAAGCGGGGGCAGACCTTGTTGTAATTGGGACAGCATTTGAAGAAGGCACGGTATTATAATATAATACCTAAATTTGAAAAGTATAACATTGATCTCCGCTTAAAAGCCGGAAAAAAACACACAATATGAAAATATCGGTTGAACTTACCTTAACCCCCCTTCAGGATAACTTCGAACCTGCAATTATAAATTTTATTAAGCAAATGCGCAGTTCGGGATTAACGGTTTTAGAGAATCCTCTAAGCACACAGGTTTATGGAGATTATGATGAAGTAATGAAGATCCTGAATAAGGAGATCAAAACCGCTTTTGAAGCAATTGATCGCGGACTCATATATATGAAAATTGTAAAATCTGACCGCAGCGACTATGCAGCAGATTTTTGATTTCTTTTTTGCCCAATATTATGAATACCGCACCTTATTCATTGTATTAGAGATCATAGCGGTGATCTTTGGGTTCTTATCTGTTTGGTATTCAAAACAGGAAAATATCCTGGTGTATCCCACAGGAATTATAAGCACCTTAATTTTTGTGTACTTGCTATGGCAATGGGGATTGCTTGGAGATATGATGATCAATGCCTATTATTTTTCGATGAGTATTTACGGCTGGTATGTATGGACGCGTAAAGTAGATGCAATTCATTTTACCCCGGTTACCACAATGACAAAAAAAGAACATATCTACGCAGCCCTTCTTTTTATGGGAACCCTGTTGTTTGTATATATTGTATATGCCTATTTTGATAAATGGACAGACTGGACCGCGTATGTGGATACCTTTACCACCGCCATTTTCTTTGTTGGTATGTGGCTTATGGCCCGTAAAAAGATAGAGAATTGGATATACTGGATCATTGGAGATCTAATATCTGTACCGCTATATTTTCATAAAGGGCTTACCCTTACCAGTTTTCAATACTTTTTATTCACTATAATCGCCGTCTTTGGCTACTTCGCATGGAAGAAAAGCTTAAACAGGAACCTTCAGCCTGCCTGAAAGCCGTTCTCTTTGGCCCTGAATCTACAGGAAAATCTACCCTGGCAGCCAGGCTCGCAGCTCATTTTGAAACAGTTTGGGTAGAGGAATACATGCGGTATTACCTTCAAAAAAAATGGGATGAAAAACGAGGGGTTTGTGACCCGCACGATCTTATGGTCATTGCCAAAGGGCAAATGAGAAATGAAAACAGCCAGGCAAAAAATGCCAATAAAGTACTTTTTTGTGATACAGATCTCCTTCAGTTAAAAGTTTATTCAGAAGCTTATTACAACGGGTATTGCAACCCAGATCTTCATAAACATGCGTTAAAGAACTGGTACGACATTTACTTTTTAACTAATATTGACACCCCCTGGATTCCCGATGATCTTCGGGACAAGCCCGATGACAGGGAAGGCATGTTCAAACGATTTAAAAGCGCCCTAAAGCTTGCAAAAAGACCTTTTATAATTTTGGAAGGGAATGAAGATCAACGTTTTGAAACTGCTGTTTTAGCAATTAACGAACTTTTAAAACACCAAAATTGAAATTCAACCAGGAAGATATTACACAAATTGAAAACCACGGAATAACAGAGAATAAGGTCAAAGAGCAGTTAGAGATATTCCATCGGGGAAATTTACCTGTGAATATTCAAGCTGCTGCAACTACGGGAGAGGGAATTTTTGAATTTTCCTCTGAGGAGCGACAGAATCTAACCCGGTATTACGATGATCGCAAAAATGATTTGACCGTAATAAAATTTGTGCCTGCATCTGGTGCAGCCACTAGGATGTTCAAGGCGCTTCATGCTTTCCTTAGCGATTTTGATCCCGGGAAAGAATCTCTTTCAGCATATTTAAACCGGACTGAAAATAAAAACCTTGCGGCTTTTTTTAAAGGGATAGAAAAATTACCTTTTTATGACCAGGCGCTGCACTATGCAAGGGAATGCCAGCCGGGCTTTGACAGTTTGAATGCAGAGGCAAGAAAATTTACCCTGCTGCAAACAATGTTATTCTCTCCCGGCCTTGATCTTGGAAATTACCCTAAAGGCCTTGTGCCCTTTCATAATTACAATGATCATATAGCCACAGCCTTTGAAGAACATTTAAATGAGGCTGCCGGTTATGCGGAGGTAAATGGAATTGCCAAAATTCATTTTACCATATCTAAAGAGCATAAAGAGAAATTTCAGGCCGAATTTGATAGAATTAGATCGCGGGTAGAAACCCTGCATCAGGTAAAATTTGAGATTTCCTTCTCTTACCAGGATCCAAAAACCGATACCATCGCGGTAGATAATAACAATGAGCCTTTTCGCACTGAAGATGGGAAACTGTTTTTCAGGCCGGGTGGCCATGGGGCTTTAATAGAAAACCTGAATTCCCTGGAGGCAGACATTGTCTTTATAAAAAATATAGACAATGTGGTTACTACTCAAAAAGTAAGGGAAATGGCTGACTATAAAAAGATGCTTGCCGGGAAACTGCTGCAGCTTCAGGAAAAATGTTTTTCATATTTAATGCTACTGGAGGAAAGAAAAGCCCTGGTTCATGAAATTACTGAAATAAAGAAATTTGTAGAGGAGGAATTGTTCTCCATCTTTGCCCCCGGATTTGAATCTCTTACCAATGAACGAAAGGTTCAGCATCTACAGAACAGGCTAAATAGTCCAATAAGAGTATGCGGAATGGTTAAAAATGAAGGGGAACCCGGAGGAGGACCATTCCTGGTAAATCATGATGATGACACCCGCAGTTTGCAGATAATTGAGGGAGCTCAAATTGATGATAAGGACCTTCAGCAAAAAGAGATAGCCCAAAATGCCACCCATTTCAATCCGGTAGATATTGTATGTGGAATTAAAAATTATAAAGGGGAGGCTTTTGACCTTACACATTATGTAGATCCCACCGCCAGCTTTATTGCTGAAAAGACTCTCGAAGGCAGGCCATTAAAAGCTCTGGAACTTCCGGGCCTTTGGAACGGAGCAATGGCAAAATGGAATACTGTATTTATTGAAGTTCCTGTGAGTACCTTTAATCCGGTAAAAACCGTGACAGATCTCCTTAAGCCTTCCCACCAGACAAATTAAAGCATGCCCCAGCCCGATATCCTGAAACAGGAATTAACCTTTAAGGCCGTACGCAGTTCCGGCCCCGGCGGGCAGCATGTCAATAAGACAGCTTCCAAGGTTATGGTGCAATATAATATTCCGGAATCTTCTGCCTTAAATGAGGATGAAAAGGAGTTGCTGTTGAAAAAACTATCCTCCCGTCTTACTACTGAAGGGGTGTTAATTATGGAAAGCAGTGAGTCCCGGAGCCAGCATAAAAATAAGGAGCTGGTAGTAGACCGTCTTTTGGAGGTAATTACCGCCGCATTAAAAATTTCCAAACCACGGAAGAAAACAAAACCCTCTAAAGCTTCCAAACTTAAACGCCTCAGGGAAAAGAAAAACCGGTCAGATAAAAAAGCCGGGAGGCAGAAGCCGGGTCTGGATAATTAGATGTCAATCTAGAGACTATCAAATATTTTTGTTTTCAAGTGTGAATTGTGGAAACATTCCCCATGTGTTTTACCGAATATTTAAACTTCTACATAATATTTTGTTAATAACAAAAACGTTAAGAACACGGGTTTTCCTGTTTTACAGGGGATTGCGGGGTGAGGGCCAATTCTGTGGATATTGGTACACTTTTTACTTTACAACTAATAACCAAAACGAATAATAACAGGAAAATTAAAAATTATGAAAAAGTTAGTATTATCATTTGCTGCAGTTGGATTATTCTTTACCACAACTCAAGCACAAGTAGTTTCTGAAACCACAACTACTACCGAGGTTTCTACAACGGAAGTAACTGTGCAGGATGAATATTCACAAATTGAGGTTGTTGAATTACCGGCTACTGTTACAGCCGCCATAACAAGAGATTTTGTAGGTGCAGTTACAGAGGGAGCCTGGGTGAAGGAAAAGGATGGAAAAGTAGTTTACAAAATAAAGCTAGATGTAAACGGAGAAAAACATAAACTTTATGCTGATGCCGAAGGGAACTGGATCGATAAAAAAGAAAAGGAAGACAAAAATAAAGATTCCTAATTCCCTACAATTAGGAAGGATTAAAGCCACCTGTTCAGGGTGGCTTTTTTTTGTGGTAATTAGTAAGGTGTCAAAGGTGCATAATTCGTAAATTTGCGGTTAACTAATTAAAATTTTATGGTTTCCATTCTTATAATCGAAGATGATGTGGCGTTTTCAGCCATGTTAAAGACTTTTTTTGAAAAAAGGGATTATAAGGTTGAGAATGCTTTTTCAGCTGAAGAAGGCTTCAAAAAGCTAAGTGCCGGTAAATTTGATATACTGTTAACCGATGTAAGGCTCCCGGACCGTGATGGCCTGGAGATCCTTCAGGAAGCAAAAAAGAATTATCCGGGTATTCAGGTTATTGTAATGACCAATTATGCCGAAATAAATATGGCCGTTAAGGCAATGAAGAACGGGGCTTTTGATTACGTTTCCAAACCATTCCAGCCGGAAACCATATTGCAAACCATTAACAACGCATTAAGTCAAAAAGCAACTCAGGAAACTTCTACTCCTGTTGCCGTAGAGACTAAACCAAAAAAGGAAAAATCTATCCTTACTGCTGAGTTTGTAAAAGGGGTAAGTGATGCCGCCCGAAAATTAAACGATTATATCGAGCTTGTAGCTCCCACAAATATGTCTGTCCTCATTATAGGGGAAAGCGGAACAGGGAAAGAACAGGTTGCCAAAAGTATCCATGATAAAAGTAAAAGAAGAGGAGCGCCTTTTATTGCTGTAGATTGTGGTGCCATACCCAAAGAGATAGCTTCCAGTGAATTTTTTGGGCATATCAAAGGTTCCTTTACGGGCGCTATCCAGGATAAAACTGGACATTTTGAGGCTGCAAATGGCGGGACGCTTTTCCTTGATGAAATTGGGAATCTGGGTTATGATCTTCAGGTTCAGCTTTTACGAGCCTTGCAGGAGCGCAAGATAAAACCTGTGGGAAGCAATAATGAAATTAAAGTTGACATACGCGTGGTTACGGCTACCAATGAAGACCTGAATCAGGCGGTTAAAGAAGGGAATTTCAGGGAAGACCTTTTCCACAGGTTGAATGAATTTTCAATCGAAGTTCCTGCTCTGCGGGATAGGCGCGAGGATCTACTGTTGTTTGCTGAACATTTCCTGGATGAAGCCAACGTTGAATTGGAAAAAGAAGTCGTAGGTTTTAGCGATGAAGCTATAGAGGCTTTTCAAAACTACAACTGGCCTGGTAACCTGCGCGAACTTAAAAATATGGTGAAAAGGGCTGTGCTTCTTACTCAGGATTCAATTATTCCCTTAAAGGTATTGCCGCACGAGATCGCCCACACTCAAAGATCTGAAGAAACCTATGGATTATTCAGGAATAAGAATGAAGAATCCTTAATTCTTGATGCGCTGGAAAAAGCTAACGGGAACAAGAGCAAGGCAGCCAGAATCCTTTCCATAGACAGGAAAACTCTTTACAACAAACTCAAACAGTATAATATTAAGCTTTAACTTCTTTTTGAAGTTGAAATAAAAGCACCTCTATCTCTTCCAGGAGTACCTTTATATGTTTCGGCATAAAGGCAAGGGTTTCTTTGTTTTCAAGAGCCTGTAATTTAGGAACAATATCTAGGGCCTTCATTTGTTTGAACATAGGGAGCATTCTATGAGCTATTTGTGCAACCCGTTCGCGATCGTTGTCATTTATAGACTTTTCTATCTCCTTAATATTTTGCCGGGTACTTTCTATAAACGCTGTTAGGATAGTGTCAAGTGCTGCCTGGTCCTCCCCTGTAAAAAGTGAGATCTCCTCAAGGGAGTATTCAGTTTGCCCGGGTGAATTGTTCTTGGCGGGTTTGTGTTTCCGGGCAAATTCAATTTTCAGGATCTGGCCTATTTTATATAACAGTGCTGCGGGTTTGTAGGGTTTTAAAATATTGCCTGCAAATCCGGCTTTGGTATATTCCTCTGAGCTTACATTGGTTTGGCCTGAGATCGCAATTACAGGAATGTGAGCAAGCTCACTATTGGCTTTAATGGCTTTAACCAAGGCAAAACCATCCATTTTTGGCATTTGAATATCTGTGAGGACCAACTGGTAAGTGTTGCTTTCCAACTTTTGCAATGCCTCCTCTCCATTTGAAGCTGTATGGCAAATCATTCCGGTAGATTTGATCAACTCTTTACTCAACGCCAGCTGGGATGATTCGTCATCTACCACAAGGATATTTTTACCTTTTAAATTTTCCTTCGCAAACTTAACATCTTCGGTTTTATTTTCTGTGGAAAAATCCTCAGGAAGTTTTTTAACCGGAATCTTTATAATGAATTCGCTGCCCTCTCCCTGTTTGCTTTTTAATTCAATATTACCCTCAAGCAGGGAAGTTATTCTTTTTGTGATAGCAAGCCCCAGACCTGTACCTCCGTATTTTTTTTCAATTTCCCCATGTTCCTGTGAAAACTCTTCAAATATTTCTTCCTGTTTTGATTCATTTATCCCTATTCCTGAATCCTTTATAGAGATGGTCAAAATATAATTGTCTTCGATCTTCTTTTCCATCGAGATAGAAGCTACGATTTCACCTTCTTCTGTAAACTTATAGGAATTGCCAATAAGGTTTGTAAGTATCTGTTTTATGCGGAAAGGGTCACTTAAGACTTTACAATCTGTTTCAGGAGAGGCATTGAATTTCAACGTTAGTTTTTTCTTGTCATTCTCGGGTATAGTATTGTAAAAAGTATCTTCCAGAAGGTTTTTTGGGTTGAATGGAAGATTTTCAATAAGCATTTTTCCCGCTTCCAGTTTTGAAAGATCCAGAAGATCATTCACCAGGTGCAGAATATATTCCGATGATTTTTTTAAATGACTCAGGTAATGGTCTTGTTTCTGGGTTAGGCCAGATTTTCCCATTAATTCTGTATATCCCATTACTGTGGTAAGTGGGGTTCGCAGATCGTGGGTTATTGTGGCAATGAACTGTTCCCTGCGATGCATTAATTCCTCAGTAAAAGATTTAGCTTCCTCAAGTTGCATTCGGTAACGTTGACTCCTGCTTATGTCTTTAACAATTAAAAATAAAAAAATAAGGATTATCAGGATACTTGCTACACCTACCCCAATTATGATCGAGGAAATTTCCTTCAGCATAACTTCAGAATTTTCAACCCGGGCTACAGATATTTCCCTTTCCTCATTTTCTACCACCCGTAAAAGGTTTCGCAGTTGTTCATTAAGAACCATATCATTTAGCAACAGTTCATTTTCTTTCCTGTTTATAACCTCCCTGAATTGCTGATTTTCGCGCTCCAGTTCGCTTAATACAGTACGCACCGCTCTTATAAGAGAATCTGCACTTACCGTTGAAATGCGCTGGCCTTCCTGATTGTTAAATTCAAGCAATTGAATAAGAACACTTCGTTGATGAGGTTCAAGTTTGGCAAACCTCCGGTCGTAATTCGGCGGATTAAAAGAAGGGTCTACTTTTTCCAGTTCCCTTATTACCTCCCTGTAATAGCTTGTATTGCGATCCTTGGTTCTTAAGTCCAGCAACTCCCTTAAATTCTCGCTTTTTTTAGACAACAAGGTTGAAATGCTGTCCAACTCAATTTTCATTGTGGTATCCTCGTACATCCCCCGTAATGTATCCAGGCTGGTTTGAACGTTTTCAATTTGGTCTGTATACCGGTTAAGATCTATGGTGTCTCCGGTTTGAATGAACTGCCTTCCAATATTTTCGGTTTCAATAAGCTCGGTGGCAATTTCACTAACCAGCACCAGCTGCTGGCTGTTTAAATTATTTGTTTGGGTAAGTGTAGAGAATTTAACCACTTGAGAGTAGGTAAACCACACTGCAGCCGCCGCCAAAGCGGCAACAAGTAGATATCCCACAATAACCTTTACGGTTATAGAGCGCTTGGAATTCTTCATCTCTGTGTAATTGAGGGCTTTGCGGTCCTTACTAGTATTCAATTGTAGTATTATTTGAGCCAAAATTACGCCAATTCTTTTAAAATCCCGATTGAGGTATTAAAATCCCAAAAACCTTATTATATTTGCATCACATCTCAAAGGGGTGCCTTTGCCTGAAGGGAATTCAGGAAAAGGCTGAGATTATACCCACAGAACCTGGGCAGGTAATGCTGCCAAGGGAAATAAATGGAAACTTTTTTCCATTATGTGTATCTACTCCCTGTTAAACCAAATTGAGGTTTTTCGGGGTTTTTTTATGCAGAAATTTTAATATAAACCATAGAATAAACTGCCCCTTTTATTCGTAGAAATTAAGTTAATACGAATGAAATTTTCAATTTTTTTACCTGCCTTATTAATTTTTTCAACCGCGGGTTTTGCGCAACAAACTCCCGTTGATACTATCAGCGAGAATCCCGAAGTACTGGATGAGGTTCTGGTGCGAGCTATACGGGTGAGTGCCGATTCCCCAGTGACCCATTCCAATTTAACGGAAAAGGAGCTGGAAAAACGAAATTTAGGTCAGGACCTTCCTTTTATGCTTAATTTTCTACCCTCGGTAGTTAGTACTTCTGATGCCGGCGCAGGGGTGGGCTACACTTCTTTTCGGGTACGGGGTAGCGATGCCTCCCGGGTAAATGTTACTCTTAACGGTATCCCTTTTAATGATGCCGAAAGCCAGGGTTCGTTTTTTGTAAACCTGCCAGATTTCACCTCTTCTGTACAAAACCTGCAGCTACAGCGCGGTGTAGGGACCTCTACCAATGGTTCCGGAGCTTTCGGAGCGAGTTTAAATTTATTGACAGATGCTGTTTCAGAAACAGCTAACGGCGAGATCAATACCTCTTTTGGCTCTTTTAATACGAGAAGACATAACGTAAAATTCAGTTCAGGACTTCTTAATGATCACGTTGAAATAGCCGGAAGGCTTTCAGCGATCTCATCAAACGGATATATAGACCGCGCGAGTTCAGATCTTAAATCCTATTTTCTGCAGGGTTCGTATGTAGATGAAAACACCCTTATAAAGGCTATTACATTTGGAGGTCATGAAGTTACCTACCAGGCCTGGAATGGAATTGACAGGGAAACCCTAGAAGAGAACCGAACCTTTAATTCGGCAGGAATGTTCACAGACAGCAATGGAAACATCAGGTTTCACGACAATGAGGTAGATGATTACAAGCAGGATCATTACCAACTGCATTGGAATGAGCGATATAATAACAACTGGTCTTCCACGCTGGGTTTAAATTACACCTATGGAAGGGGATTCTTTGAACAATATAAAGAGAAACAGAGATTTTCAATGTATGGGTTGGAGCCCTTGCAGGCAGAAGGCGGAATAATTGACAGAACGGACCTTATAAGACGCCGTTGGCTTGATAATGATTATTATGTTGTCAATGCAAATGTTACTTATAAAAACAATGAAATAGAAGTTACCTCTGGCGCTTTTTACAGCCATTATACAGGAGACCACTTTGGAGAAGTGATCTGGGCGCGCTTTGCTTCAGATTCTGAGATTAGAGACCAGTATTATTTTAGCGATGCCTCCAAAGATGAATTTACCGTTTTTTCAAAAGCCACCTACCGTATCAATGATAAATGGCAGGTATTTGGTGATCTGCAAGGCAGGTTCATCAATTACAAAACCGGAGGAATTACTTCAGATATTGTGCCTATAGACGTAGATCAAGATTTCAGCTTTTTCAATCCAAAGGCAGGAATAAGTTACCAGATAGATCCTTCAAATCAACTATTTGCCTACTATGGGAAAGCTCACCGCGAACCCACTCGGAATGATTTTGAAGAAGGCATCAATACCCCCGAAAAACTGAACGATTATGAGATTGGATGGCGTTTTTCTTCAGAAAATATAAAACTCAACACCAATATATTTTATATGGATTACAAGGATCAATTGGTGCTGTCCGGCGAACTTAATGATGTAGGATCTCCATTAAGAACTACCAGCGGAAGCAGTTACCGGGTGGGACTTGAAATAGACGCTGAAGTGTTACTAGGTGAAAAACTAAGTATTAGGCCAAACCTGGCTTTGAGTTCTAACAAGAACCGCGATTTTGTGGCGACTGTAAACGGAGAGCTTGTAGATTTAGGAAATACCAATATTTCATTTTCACCGGACCTTGTGATCTCTAATATGCTCTTATATCAACCTGTTAAGAATTTGCAACTTGGTTTGCTTTCCAAATATGTAGGCGAGCAATATATGGGTAATATAGATAGCAGGGCTTCCTTGCTGGAAAGCTATTTTATTAATGATCTCAACGTCTTTTATGAGCTGAATAATGTGCCGGTTTTCAGGTCAATTGTTCTTACCGCCCTGGTAAATAATATCTTTGATGTGAAGTATGAATCAAATGGTTACTTTTTCACCTATGAAGATGATTTTAGCCAACCCGGTACTGTTACAACAATAGAGGGGGCTGGATATTACCCACAGGCAGGAATTAATTTTTTGGCAGGACTAACCTTAAAATTCTAGAACTTTAAGGAAAACCGGTGGTTTGTGGTGACTGGATTCTAGTTATATACTTCTATAATATTACCACTCTTTCTTACCCGGTAGGGTTTAAGGGAGTATTGACCGGTGCCGGAAGAAAGTTCGCCGGTGAGGATATTATAAGAATTACCGTCGCCACAACTACAGGTTGCTATAATTCCCTGTACCGTTAATCTTGAACAACCGGATAAAGGGTGGTTTGGATCGCTTAATTCAAAAGCGGTAAATTGGGTATTGTTGATATTATAAACCACTACTCCATTAATACCCCTGTTATAGGTAACATAACTATTTCCGGGGAAATTAAGACTGTTATATTCCGGCAGGTTCAAATTAATATCAAGCTGAAAACTTATATTGGTAAGATATGGATTGTTGCTCACCTCATCATCGGGTTCACAAGATGTTAGCGCAAATCCCGCAATGAGAATAAAAAGAAATTTATGGAGCATTTTTGAGTTTTTGATGGCTTCTAAATTAATTGCTTTCAATATTTAAATTTATTATATTTGTTTAGATAAATCCCGTCTAGCGTGGGATTTTTTGTATTTATTGACCGTACAAATTTTTTATTTTCAAAAATAAGATCTTGTGAAGATCTGTTCAAAACTTTGAACTTTTAAGTTTTGAACCTAAAAATTCAAAGTAAATAATAACACATGGTGGGTTGAAGGGAAAATTCTTTTCAGCCTTAAATGTTAAACGATAAAATTATGACCAAAGTATCTTATTATACTCCGGAAGGTTTGAAAAAATTAAAGGATGAGCTTAACCAATTGCGTGATGTAGAACGTCCAAAGGCTTCACAGGCAATTGCCGATGCTCGTGATAAAGGAGATCTAAGTGAAAATGCTGAATATGATGCTGCCAAAGAAGCCCAGGGATTACTGGAACTGCGTATTTCAAAAATGGAGGAGATCTTGTCAAATGCCCGCATTATAGATGAATCTCAACTGGATACCTCCAAAGTGCTTGTGCATTCACACGTACGCATAAAGAATCTGGCCAACAAAACCGAAGTAAAATATAAATTGGTAGCCCAAAGTGAAGCCGACCTTAAGACCGGAAAGATCTCTGTAGAATCTCCAATAGGTAAAGGCCTGCTGGGGAAACAGGTAGGAGAAACCGCCGAAGTTGAGGTACCCAATGGCACAATGAAATTTGAGATCCTTGAGATCTGGAGAGAATAACTCATTCAAAAGATTTGAATAACGTCCTTTTCATTGTTGATATCAACTCCAAATGGAAAGGATTTTTTAATTTTAGAAAGTTTTGGGCAGGAATTAATTAGATCTGCTTTATAATATTTACCTAAATAAAAACCTATGGCAAGTATCTTTTCAAAAATAATATCAGGGGAGCTCCCCGCTTATAAAGTAGCCGAGACTGATGAATTTCTGGCATTTCTGGATATAAACCCTAATGCTAAAGGCCATACCCTTTGTATTCCCAAAGAAGAGATCAATAAGATCTTTGATATGGATCCTGCGCTTTATGGCAGGCTAATGGAATTTTCGCGAAAGGTGGCAGTTTCCCTTGAAAGATCTGTAAAATGTAAAAGGGTAGGAATGGCTGTGATAGGCCTGGAGGTTCCTCATGTACATGTACATTTGATCCCTCTAAATAATATGGGCGATATGAATTTTGGAAACAAGCTCAGTTTCTCAAAAGAAGAATTTGAAGCAACCGCCGCCGAAATAAAAGCGAACTTATAACAGGCCAAAATCCGCAAAATTCACGCAGACCTTATCTTTTCCGTTGGAAAAGTGGGTGTTAAGCAATTTTTAATTTCCAGGAAATGGACGAAAATACAGAAGTGATTAAGGTCATGGTTTTTGACCTCAATGGTACCTTTTATAATAAAAGCTCCAAAGATGAATTCTATAAATTCATTATTTCAAAAAGGCCTAATCGTGTAAAGTATTATCTACAAATGGTTTATTATAAGTTGCTTCTCAAAGTGAACCAGATTAGACAAACTGAATTTAAAGAAAACTTTTTCAATTATCTGGATGATTTTCCGCCCGAAGAGGTTAAAAAATATGCTGCGGAATTCTGGGAACAAGAATATCCTGACAACTTCAACAAAGAATTATTGAGAAGATTTGCTGAATTGAAGGCGCAAAATGTTGTAATTTTTTGTGCTACCGGCGGGCTGGAACTTTACGTAAAACCACTGTTTGATCTTTATAAAATAGATGGTTTTGCAGGTACGCGCGTGAAATATACCGGGCATACTTACCTGGTACAGGGAAAAGCTTGTAAGGAGGAGGAAAAATTAAAAAGGCTGGAAGAATTTCTGGACGGGAACGCTTACAGAATCATAGAAGCTTATTCAGACAGTAAAGAGGACATCCTGGACAGGGCTGAGAAAGCCTTCTTAATAAAGGATGGCGAGATCACTACTTATTAATCTGCTGTCACCTTCTTTAAAGCGATTTGGAAGGTGGTTCCTTTATTTATTTCACTGCTGTAAACGCGAATGCGCCCTTTGTGATAATCTTCAATAATACGTTTGGACAATGACAGTCCAAGGCCCCATCCTCTCTTTTTTGATGTGTAGCCTGGTTCAAAAATGAGATTGAATTTGCTTTTGGGAATACCCTTTCCTGTGTCTTTAATATACACATATACCCAGTGGAGATCCTGTTTAATCTCAATGTTCAAACTTCCTTTGCCTCGCATGGCATCAATCCCATTCTTCACTATATTTTCAATAGTCCAGCTGTAGAGAGAGGGATTTAGGTTTACATAAATAGGAGAATATGGAGTTGAAATGTTGAATTCAATAAGATTTGAGCTCCTGGATTTTATATAGGTGAAACTTTCTTTTGTAGCCTGGATAAGTTCGGTTTTGGAAAGAATGGGTTCAGACCCTATTTTAGAAAATCGCTCGGTGATGGTTCGAAGGCGGTCCACATCCTTTTCTATTTCAGCAATATAGGTCTTGTCAACATTTTCTTCTTTTAAAATTTCAGTCCAGCCAATTAGGGAAGAAAGCGGCGTGCCTATTTGGTGAGCGGTCTCTTTTGCCATACCAGCCCAGAGTTTGTTTTGTTCACTGGATTTGGTAGTGGTATAAAAAAAGTACACCACACTTATAAACAGGAAGATAATGAGCAACAGTCCAATGGGGTAATATTTTATTTTGGTGAGAAGCGGGGAGTCGCCGTAATATATTTTTTGGATTTGACCCTGGCCCAAGTCCATGTCTATTGGTTCGTTTTCCTCCTTTAACCGGTCGAGGTATCTTAACAATCTTGCCTCGTCCTTTCTTACTTCCTCATCTATATTGAGTCCGTCAATGATGTTTCCTTTCTCATCAACCCAAATAGTTGGAATGCTTGTATTGCTATTAAGCACCAAAAGGGTTAAAGCAATTTCTGTATCATTATCGGTTTGGGCAAGGAATGCCTGTGCTGCAGCCCAGATTTCCATTTTATCCCTTTCATCTTCCTTTAAGCTTTCAAAGAAAATGGAGGTGTTCCACAAAATTAAGGCAACTATGACTAAGGAGGAAATAATTATAAACCAACGGGCAGGCTTTCGTTCGTCTGAAAAGTTCATCAAGTCCTTGAATTATGGGTTAAATATAACCGTTTTCTGTTAATATTAATGTGAGGCTATGGTTTTTCATTCCTATCCCTATTCGCTACCTTTGTGAAAAATAGCAGATGCTTAGTATTGATCCTAAAGAAATAAGTACCGGAAAATGCCACCAATATTTACTTGGTGCAGTAGGCCCAAGACCTATTGCGTTTGCCAGTACGATTGATGGGCAGGGGAGGCCAAATCTATCTCCCTTTAGTTTTTTCAATGTATTTAGTGCCAATCCTCCTATATTGGTTTTCTCACCCGCAAGACGTGGAAGGGACAATACTGTTAAGCATACTTATTTAAATGTAAAGGAGACTAAAGAGGTTGTAATAAATATTGTAAATTTCAATATGGTGCAACAAACCTCCCTTTCCAGTACAGAGTATGCTGAAGGGGTAAATGAGTTTGAGAAAGCGGGGTTTACTATGCTGAAATCAGACCTGGTGGCACCATTTCGGGTAGCCGAATCTCCTGCGCAATTTGAGTGTAAGGTTGTTGATGTCATAGAACTGGGACAGGAAGGCGGAGCAGGGAACCTGGTAATTTGCGAGGTGGTAAAAATGCATTTTGACGAATCTATTCTGGATGAAACGGGATTTATAGATCAGCATAAAATTGACCAGGTTGCAAGAATGGGTGGTAATTGGTATACCCGGGCAAATTTAGGTATGTTTGAAGTTCCTAAGCCTTTAACTACTCATGGAATTGGCGTGGATGCAATAGCTCCCGAAATAAGGTCGAGCAAGATCCTTACAGGGAATGACCTTGGGAAACTGGGTAATGTCGAGGCATTGCCATCTCAGGAAGAGATTGAGAAATTTTTAAAGGAAGACACCCTGGCTGCAGAGGTTTCCGGTTCCGGTGACACGGCAAGGATTCATAAGCGCGCGCAGGAATATTTAGAAAAAGATGAACCGGCACTAGCCTGGAAATTATTATTAGCAAAATAGAGATAAAAATGGAAGTACAAGGTAAGATCAAAATGATTGGAGAAACCCAGACCTTTGGGAACAATGGATTTAGAAAAAGAGAAGTAGTAGTTACAACAGAGGAGCAATATCCGCAGCACATAATGATAGAATTTGTGCAGGATAAAACAGACCTTCTTAACAATTTCCAGGTAGGACAACCTGTGAAAATAGGAGTGAATTTGCGTGGGCGCGAATGGGTGAACCCTCAGGGGGAAACAAAATATTTCAATTCTATACAGGGATGGAGAGTTGAAAATTTACAGGCAGGAGCACCGGGAGGTCAAAATGTACCACCTCCAACAGATTTTCCTCCAGCTCAAAACCTGAATGATGAGGATTACGATGATCTTCCTTTCTAGGTTCTGATTACTTTTACTTAAGAAAAAGGGCAAATGATAACGAAAGCTTGGCTTCAAATTATGAAGCCGGGCTTTTTTATTATTTTAAATTTGTTTCTAAAATAACCATCTGGTGAAAAAACAACAGTCATATGAAGAATTCCCTCCGGTGGAGATGGCCAATGAAGACGGTCTTCTTGCTATTGGTGGGGATCTTTCAGTAAAACGACTTCTTGATGCTTATTGCCATGGGATCTTTCCATGGTATGAGGCATCCCAGCCTGTTATTTGGTACAGTCCGGACCCCCGGATGGTACTTTTTCCCCATAAATTAAGGGTTTCCAAAAGCATGCGGAAATTGATAGAGAAAGAGACATTCATGGTCACGTTTAATGAGAATTTTGAAGCGGTGATTACTAACTGTGCCTCTATACCCCGGGAAGGACAAAAAGGTACATGGATAACACCAGATCTTAAAAATGCATTTCTGAAATTACACGGGTTGGGAATTGCCCAATCTGTAGAGGTGTGGGAAGAAAATAATTTGGTAGGCGGGCTGTATGGGATATATTTAAAGGAGCAAAAAGTGTTCTGCGGTGAAAGCATGTTTGCAAAGAAAAGCAATGCCTCAAAGTATGGGTTTATAGTATGGGTAGAAAAGCTCCGGTCGCGGGGGGTTAAGCTTATTGATTGCCAGATATATACAGCACATCTTGATAGCCTGGGGGCTGAAGAGATCCCTCGCAGGGATTTTTTAAAATATCTGGAGTAATTAAATTATAATTTTTTTCACCTCGCTGTGGCGGTAACAGGTCACTTCGTGGTCATTTACCATTCCCGTTGCCTGCATATGGGCGTACATAACGGTAGACCCCACAAATTTAAATCCGCGTTTTTTTAGGTCTTTGCTTAAGGCATCACTTACTGTTGTGGTAGGGGGTACTTTTTTGTAATTAACCACTTTGTTTTGTATGGGTTTTTTTCCAACAAACTCCCATATATAATTTGAAAAGCTTCCAAACTCATCCTGCACTTCCATAAAAGCACGGGCATTAGAAACCGTTGCCCTTACCTTGAGCTTATTTCTTATAATTCCGGCATTTTGTAGGAGTTCCTCAATTTTTTCTTCTGAATAATCTGCAATTTTTTTGTAATTGAACCCGTCCAATGCTTCCCTGAAATTCTCCCGTTTTCTTAGGATGGTGATCCAGCTAAGGCCCGCCTGAAATGTTTCCAAAATAAGAAATTCAAAAAGTTTTTCATCATCCAAAACAGGAACACCCCACTCGGTATCGTGATAAGTCTCGTAAAGGGGATCTCCAATACACCAGCCACATCGGTTTAAAGCGTCCATTGTCTTCAGGGTTTAAAATTATACGTAATGGTGCCCGGTTGGGAATTGCGGCCTGCCAAACGGCTAAAAACTGCCTGAGTTGCATATTGCATTGCCTGTTCTGTAAGGCATTCATTTGTAGTGGAGGAACTTCCACGGTTTATAGAAGTAGTAAGCACTCTTCCTTCTGCATTCACCGTTATATTCACCACTATCTTTCCTGCTCGATCACAGGTGTATATAGGATTAGGAATATCTACGGCAGTTCTTCCCAGCAGCGAGAAAGAAATGGAGCTATTATCCATTCCCCCTCTTTGGGTTGAGGTCTTTTCTACAGTCCGGTCTCCGTCTGAGCGTTTCTTCTTTTCTTCCTTCTTTTGTTGCATGCCAAAACTTCCCGAAGTGCCGGGACTATCCTCATCTGTAGATTCCAGTTGGGCTGCACTGTTCTTTTCAAAGATTTCCTGTAGTTGCCTGTCAAAATTGTTTTCACGGGCTTCCTCGTTTTCATTAAAAGCCTGGTGGGTTTGTGCAGTTTGCCTGTTGGTCATTTCCGGAGTTTCCTCCGGTTCCGGTTCGGGCTCTTCCGGTTTTTCTACCTGAAAATCATCAAGGTCAACCAATAATTCCCTTACTTTTTGATTATTGCTGGACAAGCTGAAATTATAAAGCGCAAGAATAAGTATCGAGCATAGCAAGCTGGTAATTATAAGCGCCTTATGTCTGTCAAAAAAATCCATAGATGTAAAACTGCAGTATTCGGGGTTTTATTCTTCGATTAAGGTAACAAATTTTCAAAACCTGTTACGTCCAATGCATCCTCTACAAGAAACTCGCCAATTTTTGTTCTGCGAAGGGAAGAGAGATAGGCACCTGTACCCAGGGTTTTTCCAAAATCATTTGCCAGGCTTCTTATATACGTTCCTTTACTGCACACAACCCTGAAGTCTACATCAGGAAAACGTACTTCCGTGATCTCAAATTCTTTTATTTCCACTTTACGGGAGGGGATCTCGATCTCTTCTCCATTTCTGGCATACTCATAGAGCCTTTTGCCGTCTTTTTTCAATGCTGAAAAAACCGGCGGAACCTGATCTATAACTCCAATAAATTCAAAAGTAGCCCCTATAATATCTTCTTCTGAAATATGTTCCGTCTCAAAGGTTTCATTTACCTCTGTCTCCATATCATAGGAGGGAGTAGTTGCGCCCAGGGTGAAAGTGCCGGTATATTCTTTTACCTGCCCCTGTAATTCCTCAATGTTCTTTGTGAATTTCCCTGTACAAATAAGTAGCAGTCCCGATGCCAGGGGATCAAGTGTGCCGGCGTGGCCTACTTTGATCTTTTTAATATGACAGCTCTTTCTTATAAGCCAACGTACTTTGTTTACCAGTTGGAAAGAGGTCCAGCCAAGAGGCTTGTCAAATAAAAGGATCTGGCCTTCCTTAAAATCTTCCGGAGTATATATTTTATGTTCCATTCTTAGTTGTTGAAAAAGGAATGGATTAGGACTGTAATCCCGCGTCCTCCATTTTTATTGATTGTAATATCCAAAGATTATAGCCAGCACTCCCGCCACGAAACAGTAAATTGCAAAATAGGAAAGTTTGCTCTTTTTTACCAGTTGTATCATCCAGGTACAGGCGACTATTCCTGCAATAAAGGCCGTTATGAATCCTATGATCAAAATGGAGGTTTCAGTGGTGCTTTCAGCAAGATCTCCGCTTAAAATATCCTTGGCAATTTTCCCCAAAATCAACGGTACAACCATTAAAAATGAAAACCTTGCTGCCTTGCTTTTATCATTGCCCAATAAAACCGAAGTTGAAATGGTCGCACCACTTCGTGAAATTCCGGGGAGCATTGCAATAGCCTGGGCTACCCCAATTACAAATGCATTTTTATAATTAACTGGTTTTTGGGTGTCTTTTGCCTTATCTGCCAGCCATAAAAGCAACGCGGTAATAAGGAGCATAAAGCCCACAAACAAGATATTACCTCCAAACAGTTGCTCTAGTTCTTCTTCAAAAAATAAACCTATTATAACTGCCGGGATCATTGAAAGTATGATCTTCAGGGAAAATTGAGTTTCCTCATTCCATTTGAATTGAAACAAGCCGGCTAAGATCTCCCAGATATCTTTTCTAAAAACTACAATAGTACTCAGGGCTGTTGCGGCATGTAGCACTACAGTGAACATCAAAGATTCGCTAGGGATACTGTTGTCGCCAAGAATCGCTTTGCCAAGTTCCAAATGGCCGCTGGATGAAACAGGTAAAAACTCGGTAAGACCCTGAACTATACCCAGGATCGCTGCATCAAATTCGTTCAAATTTATTTATCTTTTTTGGGTTTAACCAGGATGGCGTAAACCTGTATTCCAAAACCAAGTAACACTAATGCAGGGGCAAGACGTATTCTTCTAAAATTGTAAATCTCTTCGTTAAATACATTTGGATCATCACTTCCGCCACCGGCCATTAAAATAAAACCCAGTGCAATAACAGCAAGTCCAATAAACATAAAAGTATAATTTCTTTTTCCGAAGACGAAATTCAGGTCCTGCTTGTGTAATGGTTTCTTGTTCTTGTTCATTTTATTAGGTTTTTGCCTCCAATCATGGCAAAGGAAGTAAATTATTTTCTTTTATCCTGAGTGTCAATCACTATTAACCTTCTTCTTAATAATACAGTTCATCTGTTTTAAGATTCAGGAATCTTGAGGTTGCAAAAAATGTGCTTGCCCAGGTAATAAATATTCCCATCAAAAGAATTCCGAAGAAGAGCGCGAATAGAATTTTAACGTCAGACAGCAATTCAAGTTCAGGAAAACTCTTGTTAAGGTAATAAAGTACAATGCCCATTCCTATAAGTGCGAGAACGGCCCCAATGACCCCCAACTTTACGCTTTTCAAAATAAATGGCAATCTTATAAAGCGTTTGGTGGCCCCCACCATTTGCATTGTTTTTATTATAAATCTCTTGGAGTAAACAGCAAGACGTATAGAGCTGTTAATGAGCAAAACTGCGATAAAGGTGAAGATCCCGCTTATCACCAATACCCAGAAACTTATTTTTTTCACATTGTCGTTTAGCAATGCGATAAGGGGTTTATCATATACCACCTCTTCAACAAAATTTTTAGAGGTAAGATCTTCAGCGATTTCATCAATTTGTTCCGGAGAAACATAATCGGCTTTCATATAAAGGTCAATTGAATTCTGCAAGGGATTGTAGCCCAGAAACTCCATAAAATCCTCGCCAATTTCCTTGCTATGCGCTTCTGCCGCGTCTTCCTTGGAAATAAAAGTGCTGGTTTTGGTATATTCTGCCATTGCCAGGCTTTTCTTAAGCTGTTCAATTTCAACTTCCTTAGCAGTGTCTTTAAGGTAAACGGTCATCGCGATCTGTTCCTTGAAATGATCGGCTACTTTTTTGGTGTTCAATACCAAAAGACCCAGAAGTCCTAATAAAAAAAGCACCAGGCCTATGCTAATAACAACCGAAAAATAAGACGAGATCAGGCGGCGTTTTTGATACTTTTCAAAAGATGTACTCATAGAGCGGTTACAGATTTTGTGTAAAAATAAGAAAGTAAATGATACTCATTCTTTAAAACGTTCAAACTTTTCACTTTCGTACATTAAACGTATTTTTGCGCGCATATCCCCTGTTTTAGGATATTGTAGCAATTACTTTAAGCTGAAGAACTTCAGCAATCCAAATACATTTTGAAAATGAGTTACCATTTTAACGAGATTGAAGCAAAGTGGCAAAAATACTGGGCCAGTAATCAAACTTTTAAAGCCTCAAATTCTTCCGAAAAGGAAAAATTTTATGTGCTGGATATGTTCCCGTATCCTTCGGGTGCAGGTTTACACGTTGGGCATCCCCTGGGATATATTGCCAGTGATATCTATGCACGTTACAAAAGGCACAAGGGTTTTAATGTTTTGCACCCACAGGGGTATGATAGTTTTGGGTTGCCGGCAGAACAATATGCCATACAAACGGGGCAGCATCCTGCGCTTACTACCCAGGAAAATATTACCCGCTACCGGGAACAGCTCGATAAAATAGGTTTTTCATTTGACTGGAGCCGGGAGGTGCGTACCAGCGAACCAGTTTATTATAAGTGGACCCAGTGGATCTTCATTCAGCTATTTGATTCCTGGTATGATAACGCGGCCAATAAAGCCCGGCCAATTTCAGATTTAATCTCAATTTTTTCTGCGGAAGGGAATACTACCGTGAAAGCTGCGTGCGACGATGAAATTCCGGTATTTTCAGCAGCCGATTGGAATTCTTATTCTTCGGAAGAGCAACAAAAGATATTATTAAAATACAGGCTTACTTATCTAGCTGAAACGGAAGTGAACTGGTGCCCGCAGCTGGGCACTGTGCTAGCAAATGATGAAATTGTTAACGGAGTTTCAGAGCGCGGCGGGTATCCTGTGGTGCGAAAGAAAATGACCCAGTGGAGCATGCGCATCTCAGCCTATGCCGAGCGACTGCGGGCAGACCTCGATAAAATTGACTGGACAGAAAGTTTAAAAGAGAGTCAGCGCAACTGGATTGGAAAATCTGTAGGTGCGATGGTAAGCTTCCAAATTCCAAATTCCAAACTCCAAATCCCTGTTTTTACAACAAGACCTGACACTATTTTCGGAGTGACGTTCATGACCCTGGCGCCGGAGCACGATCTTGTTGCAAAAATCACTACAAATGAGCAAAGGGAGGAAGTAGAAGCTTATGTCAAAGCGAGTGCAAAGCGCAGTGAGCGGGAACGAATGGCAGATGTTAAGACCATCACAGGGGTGTTTACTGGTGCTTATGCCGAGCATCCTTTTACAA
>CAXAZV010000011.1:0-24627 GCA_963973375.1 uncultured Antarcticibacterium sp. | reverse complement strand
CATGGAAATGAAGCCAGTGGCTCAAATGCGGCAAGGTAATAAGCTGCCAGTAATGCCGCATTTGAGCCACTGGCTTCATTTCCATGAATAGAAAACCCCTGGTAGACCACAATAGGCATGTTGGCTGTATTTAGTTTGCTGCTATTGGGCTCTGTAAGGTTAAAATGTTGAGTACGAATATTTTCAAGGTTAGCATGATTTTCTTCTGAAGTTATCACGAGCAGGAGTAATGGCCTTCCTTCATAAGTAGTGCCGCGGTTTTCCAGAGAAATTCGCGGAGATTCATTTGCAAGGGTTCGCATATAGGAAACCAGGAGATCGTGAGAAACATGCCACTCGCCCGGAATGTAGCCCAAAACTTCCTGTGGGGTTGATATATTGGGATCATAAGTGATGCCCTGTGGCAAATAATAAGACAGTTCAAGCTCTTGTTGAGCGCTTACCTGAGAACTAAAAAATGCTAGAAAAGAGAGCAGAAAGAATTTCATAGGGTTACCGGTTAATTTTTTAAACCTGCGATTCAAAGCACAGGTGAATTTTTAAAGGGGTAAGATAAAAAAACCGCCCCAAATAATTGGGGCGGTCCTTATCTTAATTTTAATGTAGCTTTTTAGATGTCTTCAAAGCTGATATCGGTGAACTTTTCTGCCGATGTTGAAACTTCTACTTCTTCATCATCGTATTCCTTTTTGAAATCTTTCTGGTGTCTTTCGCTTATCACTTCTTCACCTTTCTCACCAACAATATAGTTGGTCATTTCATTTAAAATTTCAGAAAAACCTTCGAAATCCTCTTTGTACAAATAGATTTTATGTTTTTTGTAATGAAAAGAACCGTCGGCATTGGTAAACTTTTTACTCTCGGTGATCGTCAAATAGTAATCATCGGCTTTGGTGGCTCTTACATCAAAAAAATAAGTGCGTCTTCCTGCTCGTAATACTTTAGAGAAAATTTCATCTTTCTCCATCATTCCATTTTCGCTCATAAAATAATTTCTTAATTGTTCGTTCTATGTAATGCTCAAAAATCTAAAAATTTTTAACATTTCGCAACTTATTTTCACATTTCTTTTTCACTTAGTTGCTTTGCATAAAGTTCCTTGTAGTACCCGCTTTGCTGAATAAGCTCCTGATGTGACCCCTGCTGAACTATATTTCCATCTTCCAGAATGATAATCTTATCGGCATTTTTTGCTGAAGACACCCGGTGACTCACTATAATTGTGGTCTTGTCCCTGGAGATCCTGAAGAGATTATTGAGGATCTCTTCTTCGGTTTCAGTATCCACGGCTGAAAGACAATCGTCAAATAATAAAATTTGTGGATCGTGAATTATAGCCCTTGCAATAGAAACCCGTTGTTTTTGCCCTCCTGAAAGTGTAATCCCGCGTTCTCCCAGCACAGTGTCATAACCTTTGCTGAAATTTTTAATATTCTTATGTACCGAAGCATTTTTGGCAGCGGTAATTACTTCCTCATCTGTAGCATCGGTTTTACCGAAGCGTATGTTGTTTCTAATAGTATCGCTAAAAAGAAATGCATCCTGGGGTACATAACCTATACTGTTTCGCAGATCATACAGGTTGAGTTCCTGGATGTTCACGTCATCAATCTTAATTTCCCCGCTTTGAACATCGTAGAGACGCCCAATCAATTCAAGGATTGTTGATTTCCCTGAACCTGTTTTTCCTATGATGGCAAGGGTTTCGCCGCGTTTTACCCCAAAAGAAATGTTTTTAAGGGCAGTGATATTGGTGTCTTCATAAGTAAAACTTACATTTTCAAAAGCAATATCACCTTTGACCGGCGTATTTGCGGGCTGTAAATTTTTGATTTGCGGCTCCTGTTTCAGGAATTCGTTTATACGGGCCTGGGAAGCCTCTGCCTGTTGTACGATGGAGGTTACCCATCCTACCGTAGCCACGGGCCAGGTAAGCATATTTACATAAAGTAGAAATTCCACGATTACCCCAATATTCTCTATTTCGCCGGAGATCACCTGGCTTCCGCCAATAAAGATCACCAAAGTATTGCTCACCCCAATAAGCAGCACCATAAGAGGAAAAAAGAAAGCCTGCACCTTTACCAGGTCGAGGTTTTTATCTCTGCTTCCATTGGAGAGTTCCACAAAATTGTTATTTGTCAAAGGCTCGAGCCCATAAGATTTTATCACAGAGATCCCGCTGAAACTTTCCTGGGTAAACGTATTAAGCCTGGAAAGATATTGCTGTACCACCGTGCTCCTTTTGTGAATAGCGACACTTAATTTATAGATAGCATAAGAAAGTATTGGAAGGGGAGCCAGCGTATATAGCGTAAGCATAGGAGCTGTGTTCACCATATACCATATTACAATAACAAACAGGGTAAGGGTTGTTACGCTGTACATGATCGCTGGGCCCAGGTACATTCTTACCTTTGAAACATCTTCACTTATGCGGTTCATAAGATCTCCCGTGCGGTTCTGTTTGTAAAAATTGAGCGATAGGCGCTGGTACTGCTCATAAACCTCATTTTTAAGGTCAAATTCCATATGCCTTGAAACAACAATAAAGGTTTGACGCATTAAAAAGGTAAGAAATGCTGAAACCAGTTGTGCTCCAATAATAAGCAGGATAAAATAAAATAATTGTTCCCTTAACTGGGTAGCGCTTTCCAGGGTTCCGCTTACATAATTTTCAATAACATTGGTAGAATCTCCAATGAATTGCACGGGATAAATAGCAAATATCCTTGCCGCAATGGTAATAAGGAAACCCAGGATAAGTCTCCACTTATATTTGTAAAAGTATTTATTTAAATGTCGTAATTCCTTCATATATCGAGCTCCCGGTTTTATTGCTGAATTCTTAATTTAACTATGGATTTAAGCGGGGAAATAAAATAATCATTATTTTTGCGGCACAAAATTTTTCAAAAAAGAAAAATATCGCCTAATAAATTTATAAGTATGCAAGTTGACGTTCTTAACGCAAATGAACTTAAATCAAGCGGGCCTGTATTTGGCCAACTCTCTTTTAATGACCACGAACAAGTTGTTTTTTGCAATGACAAAGATACAGGTTTAAGAGCAATAATAGGAATTCATAACACTGTTTTAGGACCTGCCCTTGGAGGAACCAGGATGTGGAATTATGCCAGTGAATGGGAAGCCCTTAATGATGTTTTGCGTTTATCACGTGGAATGACTTATAAAAGTGCCATTACGGGGTTAAACCTTGGAGGTGGGAAAGCGGTTCTTATTGGTGATGCCAAAACGCAGAAAACACCGGAGTTGATGAGGAAGTTTGGGGAGTTTGTACATTCCCTTAGTGGAAAGTATATCACTGCCGAGGATGTAGGAATGGAAACTTCAGATATGGATATCGTGCGGGAAGTTACCCCTTTTGTAACCGGAATATCTGAATCTAAAGGTGGGGCCGGAAATCCTTCCCCAATTACAGCCTATGGGGTGTTTATGGGTATGAAGGCCGCTGCAAAATTTAAATACGGGAGTGATGATCTTGACGGGAAAAAGATCCTTGTTCAGGGAATTGGTCACGTGGGAGAGTCGCTGGTAGAACATTTGTCCAATGAAGGTGCAATTGTTTATATAGCCGATATCAATCCTTCCAAACTGGAAGAAGTAAGTAAAAAATATAGTGCAAAGATCTATACAGAGGACGTATATGCGGCCAATGTTGATATCTATGCACCCTGCGCCTTAGGTGCCACTATAAATGATGAAACCATTGAACGCTTGAAAGTGGGTATCATCGCTGGAGCAGCCAACAATCAGCTGGCCGATGAGAATATCCACGGAAAACTTCTAAAGGAAAAAGGAATCCTTTATGCGCCGGACTTTTTGATCAACGCCGGAGGAATTATAAATGTTTATGCTGAACTTGAAGGATATGACAAGGCAGAGATCATGCGTAAGACTGAAAATATTTACAACACTACCCTTGAGATCCTGAAAACAGCTGAAGCAAGAAATATCCCAACACATTTTGCTGCCCTTCAAATTGCGCAACAGCGTATTGATGACAGAAAAAGGCAAAATTTGAGGTAAGTAGTATAAAATAAATAGTATTTTTGCCAGGCGAAAGAGGGTTCTTTCGCCTTGTTAATTTTTAAATGTTCTTTTACACCTATGTTAACCAGAAGACATATTCGAGTTAAAGTAATGCAGTCGCTTTATTCTTTTCACCAGAGTAAGAATAAGAACTTTCAGGCTGAAGAAAAATTCCTCCTCAAAAGTATGCAGGAGATGTATGATCTTTTTCTACTTCAGTTAAAGCTAATCATTGAGATCAAAGCCTATTCAGAAAGATATCTCGAAAAATCCCAAAGGAAGCATCTTGCCACGAGTGAAGAAATAGATCCAAACATGAAGTTTGTGAACAACTCGGTAATACAGATCCTGGAAAACAATAATGAACTCAACGATCTTCTGGAATCCCGTAAAATAACGCATTGGAACCGCGATGGGGAATATGTTGCCCTGTTGTGGGAAGAGATCATGAAAAGTGGCGCTTATGAGGAGTATATGACCACCCGGGAATCCTCTTTTAAGGAAGACAAGGAATTTGTAATACGTTTACTGCGCGATTTTATAGCTCCCAATGAAAAACTTTATGATTATCTAGAGGACAGCAAACTTACCTGGCTGGATGATCTTCCTTTGGTAAATACGGCAATCCTTAAATTTTTAAATAAATTAAAGGAATCCTCACCACAGGACGCGAAGCTTCCAAAACTATTCAAAAGCTCTGATGATGAGGAGTTTGCAGTGCGTTTATTGCGAAAGGTGCACGTGAATGATGAAGAACTGGCAGGAGAAATGCTGGGGAAAACCCCTAATTGGGATAAGGAAAGAATTGCCGAAATTGATACCATTCTTATTAAGATGGCCATTTGTGAATTTTTACATTTTTCATCCATCCCCGTGAAGGTGACCATCAACGAATATCTTGAGATTGCAAAAGAATACAGCACCCCTAAAAGCAGCATATTTATTAATGGTGTTCTTGATAAATTATCCAAGGAATATCACGAGGAAAAACGCTTAAATAAAATGGGGCGGGGCCTTATGTAATTGAGAAAATTTAGTATTTTTAACTTTTAATTTAAAACTGTAAATTATGAAAAAAGGAATTTTAATGATAGCTGCCCTTGGGGCCATGGTCTTTACTTCCTGTAAGGATGATGCATCGAGCAAGGTAAAAGCTGAAAATGTTGAAACAGCTGCCGAGCGTGACGCACAGGCGGTTTATTATCCTGAAATGTCATTTGAGGTAGTAGAACACGATTTTGGAACCATTGCAAAAGGTACTGCCGTTGAACACACTTTTAAATTTACCAATACAGGTAAGGCACCATTGGTGATAACCAATGCAAGCAGCAGTTGTGGTTGTACTGTACCAACCTATCCTAAAAACGAATCTATCCCTCCCGGAGAATCCAGAGACATGGTGGTGAAGTTTGATGGATCCGGCCAAGGCCAAGTTACCAAAACAGTAAATATCACAGCCAATACTGAAAAAGGTACTGAGCAATTAAGAATCAAAGCTTTTGTTGAAGGCGGTGAAACAGCCGTACAATAATAGCCTTAAACCAGTATATGGAACAAATTACCAATTTTGCCCCGATTATTTTAATGTTTTTAGTGGTGTATTTTTTTATGATACGCCCACAAATGAAAAGAGCCAAGCAGGAAAAGAATTTTGCAGCCGAATTAAAAAGGGGAGACAGAATAATCACAAAAAGCGGAATGCACGGTAAGATCATTGATTTCAGCGAAAAAAATAATGCAGTTGTCATTGAAACCGGTGCAGGCAAGATCACTTTTGACCGCTCTTCCATCTCTATGGAAATGAGCAAGAAATTGAACGAACCTGTAGTAGCCGAAAAAAAAGAAATTGAGAAGAAATAATTCTTCCTTTTAAGCTTTATAAAAAACCGCCGGAATTTATTTTCGGCGGTTTTTTTTATTACAATATGTAAATGTGGGTATAGAAAAGATGGTTAAAGGTATTCATCCAAAAACTGTTTGCACTTTCATATTTTTGTGTCCCAACAATTCATATTTGTTAACCGGGTTAAGAATTTTATAAATGGATGAGATGCATAAAAGAATGTTTGGTAAAACCCCCAATGGAGAGGTCATAGACCAATACACATTAGCCAATTCAGGGGGGATGCAGGTAGATATTATTTCTTACGGTGGCAGGATAGTCTCTTTAAAGGTGCCGGACAGGGAAGGCGTTTCTGGAAATGTTGTTTTGGGTTTTTCCCGGGCAGAAGATTACCTTACTGAGAATCCGTTTTTTGGAGCAATAGTTGGGAGATATGCCAACAGGATTGCCCGGGGCTTATTTACCCTGGATGGTGAAAAATTTGTACTTCCCAGGAATAACGGGCAAAATCATTTACACGGGGGAGATAATGGTTTTGATAAGGCTTTATGGACAGCTGAAGGTAACAAAGAGGCAAAGAATTCACTGCGGCTTCATTATGTAAGTAAACATATGGAGCAGGGCTACCCGGGAAATCTTAGGTGTACTATTACCTATACCCTGATGGATGATAATAGCCTCGAAGTTTTGTTTGAGGCAACTACAGATAAAGCGACCATTGTAAATCTTACCCAACACTCCTATTTTAATTTATCGGGAAAATTCACTTCGACTGTCCTGGATCATGATGTCCAGATCAAGGCAGCGAAATATCTTCCGGTAAACTCTCATATAATTCCCACGGGAGAAATGAGACCTGTGGTTAATACTCCCTTTGACTTTCTTGAATCCAAAACGGTAGGTAGGGACATTAACGCAGTACATGAACAATTGCAGCTTGGGCACGGCTATGACCATTGCTGGATTTTAGATAAAGAGGAAGAGGAATTTACATTTGCCGCATCTGCATATCACCCGGACAGCGGAAGAATGCTGAAAGTTTTTACAACCGAGCCCGGGCTACAATTCTATACCGGGAATTTTCTGGATAATACCCTGCCTATTCCAGGTAATTCCGGCACATACGGGAAGCATTCCGGATTGTGCTTTGAAACCCAACACTATCCAGATTCACCCAATCAACCAGAGTTTCCTTCTGTAAGATTGAATCCCGGGGAAAAATATATTTCAAAGACCACATTTGTGTTTTCTGTGGAATAAAAAACCTTGTAATATTCAGTATAAAACTTTCCGAAGAGATTAATAATAGGATCACATATCAGGTGAAAAAGGAATTACTACCTGCCCATATATTCTTTTATATAAGCATATTCTCCATTGAGGAAATTTTCTGGGGTATCACCAATCAATTTATTAAAATCATTGATAAAATGAGCCTGATCATAATACCCGCAGTCCAAGGCCAGGTGATGCATTTTTTCGGTGGTGGAGTCATTCAGAAGTTGGAAAACTGTGTTGAGCTGGATCACCTTGCAATAATATTTGGGAGGTACACCTATAACATTTTTAAAAACTCTTCTAAAGTGCCTTAAACTAACCCCGGCATCTTTAATTAGTTCCTCCTGGCTCACTATTCCGTTGTTCAGGAAGATCTTTTCCAAACATCTCTCAAGCCAGGTAATTTCTGGAAGCCGGTTTTCTTCAATTTCTTCAAGGTATTCAAAAATGTATTGGAGCCTGAGTTTTGATGAGGTGCATTTGGTGAGATTGTTTAAAAGATCTCCGCATGGCAGGGGGGATGAGTCTTCCAACCTGGACCACTTATTATTAAAATATTTCCCCGGTTTGTGAAAGAGATAATAAGCTGCAGTGGGATAAAGTATTATTCCCAGGTTTCCGAACAATCCAACTTGTTTGAAAATAATACGTGAATTATAAATTTGTCCTGCCACAACTAAATTTGATTTGGTAAGGAATGGATGTCCATCAACGGTATAGCTGGGTTTGGCTCCATATATATTCACCATTAATGGAAATCCTGTCGCAAATATGGGAATGGTAAGATCGATTTCATTTAAAGATTCACCACTTATAATATCCACCACTAAACACTTGAGACTTTCGGGAATTGTATACTCCAATTTTTTAGCGAAATGTTTTATCATAATAAGAGGATTTGGAAAATAATTTTCCGAGTGTCCGAATTTTACAATGAAGGGTTTTTGTAATAGCTTAATTTTAAGACACTTATAAGGTATGAAAACATAATTGTAATAATGCCGAAAAGATTATAAAGTCGTTATAAAGCATTTATTTTCACGTTAACAACATCTCTTGATCTTCCCTACATAGTTTCAATTGGATAAATAATTATTCATTTATCACGGGCACGGTTTAATTACCGTACCAATCAAACTCTATTATTATGGAATATTCAAAATTCAATTTTAAAAATTTATTTTTTGCACTGGCAGGCTTTCTTATTTTCTTTTCCTGTAGTGATGACAAACAGTTTGAAAAGGAAGAGGAAGCTCAAATTGAAGATCTTGGTGAATCAGAAAAATTGATCGAGGGGCAATATATTGTTATAGTTTCCACTGAACCTGCTATAAAAAATCAAAAGGCAGCATTGGTTCTGGATGAATTAACTGGAGAAGTGAATAAAATGGCCGGCGCGAGTGTTAAAATGAAATATAGTCAATCCTTAACCGGGTTTTCGGCAACTCTAAGTGAAAAACAAGTCTCAATACTTAAAAAAGATAAAAGAGTTTCGGCGGTTTATCAAGATAGACTTATTTACCTGGAAGAAACCACCACCCAAGAATATCCACAGTGGGGTTTGGACCGTTTAGATCAAAGGGAAGCTTATCTGGACCGGGCCTATTCCTATACCGCAACGGGAAGTGGAGTTAATGCTTATATAATAGATTCTGGGATTCGATATTCCCACACTGAGTTTGAGGGTCGTGCTACCCTGGGAGTTGACCTGGTAAAGGAATACCCCGATGAAACCTATGATGTGGATGATCCGGACTTGGAACCGGGGAATGATTGTGGTGGTCATGGAACTCATGTAGCCGGCACTGTTGGTGGAAAACTATATGGTGTTGCAAAAGATGTAAATCTAATTTCTGTACGGGTTTTTAGTTGCAGGGGAATAACCAGTTCTTCCCGGGTTATACAAAGTGTTGAATGGGTTACTGAAAACGCCATTCTTCCGGCTGTTGTAAATATGAGCATTGGAGGTGGAGCTTTCGACCCATTGGATGCAGCAATTGAAAATTCTATTGCCACAGGAATAAATTATGTGATTAGTGCGGGGAATGGTAACAGTGATGCCTGTAATTACAGCCCGGCACGCAGTCCGTCAGCAATTACTGTTGGGGCTACCACTATAGATAATTACAGGGCGCATTTCTCAAATTATGGGGAATGTGTGGATGTATATGCACCCGGAGTTGATATTATTTCTGCAGCAATCAATGATGATATCTCTTCCACTATTAAAAATGGCACCTCAATGGCATCGCCGCATGTTGCCGGACTGGCGGCACTTTATCTGGAAAATAATCCAGATGCTTCTCCGGCCATCCTACATAATGCAATAATAGAAAATTCGACGCCGGGTCTGGTCAAGGGAGTTCCATCAGGAAATAATAATTTGGCCCACAGCCTCTGGGAGCCGGTAGATTTTACTGCGCCACCACCCCCGAATTTAAACCTTAGAGCCATTGGAATAAAAGAAAAAGGCAGCAACAGAATATATCTTTTATGGGAACCTTCAAATGATTCCTTTGTGCATATTTATCGCAATGGTTCCTATTTTGCAAGGTGGTACAATACGGGAGAATATAGTCTCGCCGTTAATGGCAACGGAAAGGAAAATTTTAAAATTTGCGAGGAGAATTATGATAATTGTTCAGAAATTGTCTCTCCCAATTTTGATGATGATTCAGGATTTGAACCCAATAAACCTCCAACTTCCAGCCTTTCTTATGTGGCCGATGGATTGGAAGTTCGGTTTACCGACAACAGCACAGACGCAGATGGAACAATTATATCCTGGACCTGGTTTTTTGGAGATGGATATTATTCAACAATGCAAAATCCCATTCACACTTATCCCGAACCTGGAACCTATAGGGTTGAATTACAAGTGATGGATGACCTCAGGGCATCTAGTTATTATATAGAATATATAACCTTGACTATTGATAATACAGGCAATCCTGATCCCACAGACCCGGACCCAACTCCGGGAGATATTGAGTTATCTGCCAGGGGTTATAAAGTAAAAGGGGCCTGGAATTCAGATCTTACCTGGAGTCCTGCTGGAACTACTGCTAAGGTTGATATCTATCGCGATGGTACTTTCTTTCGAAATGTAGATAATACCGGGAGCTTTACAGATGCAACAAATTTTAAAGGAGGAGGTTCCCTGAGCTACAAAATATGCGAAGCAGGCACAACAACCTGTTCAAATGAAGTGACTCTGCAGTTTTAAAAAAAATAAATCCTGCAATGGGTGTTCATATCTCACTCATCGTTTTCATTCTTCAACAAAAACCTGGTTTAAACAACCGGGTTTTTGTTTAATAATATTTAAATAAAAATTGATGCCTTCTTCTACCCGGTGAAAATCCAAAACAATCAATTCAAGAACTATTTTTTCGAGACCTCCGAATAAAGTTTAATTTTATTAGAATAAATACCACATTCTAATGAAAAAGATCTGGAAAATAGTGCTACTCATATTAGTTTTAATAACTGCTGCGGTAATTTATAATAACTATCCCCGGCTTAATATTATAACTGGATTTGCTGCCAAAAATGCCTGTTCCTGTATCTTTGAAGCCGGGAGAGATCTGGAATCTGTAGAGGCCGAGGATAATAATTTTTCTCCCGTGAACCTGGCCTCCTATAAGGTGGACACCCTGGAAAGGTCCGTAACCTCAAGGGTATTCGGATTAAAACCCCGAAAGGCTGTTTTTCATAAGGGTGTTGGTTGCATTCTTCTACCGGAAAATTCCAATGAACCTCTGTCTTTTTTAAAACCTACCCGCAATTTTTCAGAGAACGGGCTTGCTTATCCCTATGGGAACGCTGCTCCAAAAGATTCGGTGTTTCCAAATGTAGATCTTTCCGCACTCCAATCAGCTATTGATAATGCCTTTGATGAGGAAGCCATGGAGAAGCAAAAGACAAGGGCAGTGGTAGTTTTGTATAAAGGCCATCTTATAGCCGAAAAATATGCTTCCGGTTTTGATGCTGAAACCAGCCTTCTGGGATGGTCCATGACCAAAAGCATTACCAGTGCCATTCTGGGCAGGATGGAAAAACAGGGAATGATCTCTCTAGATCAGGATAATTTATTTGAGGAATGGGCCGGTGACGAACGTTCAAAAATTACCCTGAATGACCTGTTGCAAATGAATAGCGGACTTGAATGGGAGGAGGATTATGAAACAATATCTGACGTTACCAGGATGCTTTTCCAGGAAAAGGATATGAGCAAAGTGCAATTAATGAAACCTTTAGCAGGGCCACGGTCCCATACCTGGAATTATTCCTCTGGGACTACAAATCTCTTGTCTGGTTTTATAAGGGATCAATTTGATACCCAAAAGGAGTATATCAATTATTGGTATGAAGAAGTAATTGATAAAATTGGGATGCATTCCATGACCCTGGAAATGGATGCTTCCGGGAATTATGTTGGTTCATCTTATGCCTGGGCCAAAGCAAGGGATTGGGCAAAATTTGGTCAGCTTTATTTGAACATGGGAAAATGGAATGGAGAGGAAATTCTAAGTGAAAGTTGGATAAATTATTCCGCTACCCCGGTAAACGGCTCCAATGGGGAGTACGGAGCACACTTCTGGCTTAATGCAGGCGGGAAATTTCCCAATGTGCCAAAGGATCTCTATTCGGCCAACGGATTTCAGGGACAACACGTTTTTATAATTCCCTCAAAAGATCTGGTGGTTGTGAGATTTGGTTTGGCGGAATATCCTGATTTTGACATAGATTCTTTCCTGACAAATATTGTAGGTGCTGTGAGGTAATATCATTAATGGTGGGGCATAAATAGAAATGGGAAGCCAAAGCCTCCCATTTCCCCGATTAATGAAATAACTTAAACTATTTTTAGGGATACAGGAATCTTTCACAAAGATAAGAGCTGCAGTTTCAGCTTAGGAATTTCATTAATTTCTCCATATGTACTTATGATTTAATGATTACTCCGTTCTCATCTGTTTTCACTCTCATTCGCTGATTGTCTTTCTCAAGAAGGATCTTATATTCTTTTTTGGTAACTCCTTTCTTGTCGTGATAATTTACCAAATAGGCATTTTTAGTCATGGTCCAGCCTTTGTAATTCTTATAAATAGCCTGCGATACAGCAGAAGGAAGGTCAATATTTTTGTATTTTTCAATGGTTCTTAACACGTTGCCGTCTTTATCATAAGAGGTAAGAATTCTACCTTCAGGAATAAAAAAAGAAATACTGTAATTCTCATATTCATCCTCATAGAATTCAGAAGTTTTTATGTCATACACCGCAGCTTCCCGCTGTAACATTTTCACAGGAGTTGGCGAATCAATGTCTCCGGCTGCCTTGAGGTATTTGTAATTTACCCCTACAATTTCAATTTCCGGCAGTTCAATAATTTGCCCTGAAAGTTGGGCGGTAAGGCCAAAAAGAAATAAACCCAAAATAAAATTTTTCATGACATTTTGTTTTTAAGTTGTTATAAAATACTCTGGGAGGACCTTTTCTTCAGTAGAAATCAATAATATGGCAATCCTAAAAAGGTTTCAGGATAGATAATCATAAACTTACAAAGTATTTTGAATAAAAAGAATGACAAATGTCATAAATTTGACGTGTTTTTATCTGGTTTCCAGTGTGTTACAAAAAAAAACTTCTGCCGGAAGCAGAAGTTTTCTTTATAAGAACAGGATCATTTTTGGGATCACTCCTGTACTTTAAAAGCAATGGGTAAGTTGTAGGATACAGGCACTGCCTTCCCTCTTTGCATTCCGGGTTTCATTTTGGGCAGGGAATTAATTATTCGCGCTGCCTCCTGTTCAAGTTTTGGGTGAGGCGCACGGGATTGGACGCCTACAATATTGCCATTGGCATCAATCTGGAAAATTACGTGTATCCGGTTTATCCCGGTGAGTCCAAGTTGATTCCCAAGGTCGTGGTTGAAATTTTTATTTACAAATTCAGTGATTTTTTCACTCATACATTGTTTGCGTGCTTCATTGTTTGCCAGGCCCTCACATCCCGGATAAACGGGTACGTTCTCTATAAGAAAAAAGGGGACGGGTTCTATTGGATCATCGTCCGGAGCCTCCTCAATTTTATCAATATCTATAATGTCTTCCTGGCTGCTCTCTGTGGATACAATTGGATCTTCAACCACATCCGGATCATCGGGTACTACTTCAATAACTTCAGGAGGTGAGGGAAGTTTAGGTGGGGGGGTGGTTACCAATTCGGTTATAGGAATTATTTCCTCATCGGGGTCCTCCATGCTTATTTGCTCACGGTAATTATCATTGGCGGCGTAGGTTTTCCATTCTATTCCCATATAAATAAAAAACAGGACTAAAATTAAGCCTAGTTGGAGAAATAAAAGAGAACGTTTGGACAGATCGGCTTTGTAATTTTTCTTGACTTCCATAAAATGTAAGGTTTTTGAGTTAATAAATTAATAGCTAAAAAATTGAATACAAATTAATGGTGGGTGTAGTTGTTTAAAGGGTCATCAAGAAAGATGCCTTTTTGTTGTGAAGTAAATATTATTTTGGTAAAAACAAAAAAAATCGCCGAAATTGAAATTCGGCGGGTGGGATAAAAATTCTAAAATTATTCTTTAAATCGGTTTAGTTGCCACTCTTTTGAGCCTTAGCTTTATCCAGGATGGCTTTTAGTTTGGCTTTATGAGTTTCTTTTTCCTTGCGGAGCTTCTCCTTCTTCTTTTTCAAAAGTTTGGTGTGTTTCGCCTTGTTGGCGGTATTTTTTTCAACTCCTTTTTTGGCCATGAGGATGTTATATAAGTTATATTATTTCGATGCTCAATTTACGAATTTTAAAAATTCGGTAGGTAAGGTAATTTCAGGAAAAGGTTCCGGCTTCAAAATCTAACGGCATTGGTACTGCTATCTTTTGGGTTGGGACCCCTTGGCGAGCGCTTTATATGTTGGAATTTTGTTTCCTCGAGAAAGGAAAGAATAGAACAGGTAAAGGAGGACTGGAAGCAGGGAAGGATTGTACTACCTCCAAATGATGATCACGAATTCATACCCCTACCGGAAGATCCCTTTAAATCCAAGGCCAATCCGTCTCCCGAGCCACTTTCATAATTCGGTATAAATCCTCATAACCCATCTAATTTTCTTATTTTTATAAAAAAAATCAGAATCCGGAAATAATATAAATTGATTCCTATCTCTTAATCTACAATACCATTAATATGGATTCCAATATGTTTGAATTTCTGGAAAAGAAGCTAAAGGAAAATATCCATATTTCCCGGGATGAGTTTGAATTTGCCAAAACCCTGTTCATCCCCAAAAAATTAAGAAAAAAACGCTTTTTGTTGCAGGATGGTGACCCTTGCATATATACCACCTTCGTTGAAAAAGGGCTTCTGCGCAGTTTCACGGTTGATGATAAGGGAAATGAACATATTTTACAGTTCGGGATGCAGGGCTGGTGGGTTGCAGATCTTTACAGCTTTCTTACAGGGGAACCTTCCGAATATAATATAGAAGCCATTGAGGACAGCGACCTCCTGCTCATTACCAAATCCTCCTGGGACCAGTTGCTTAATGAAGTGCCGGCTTTCGAACGTTATTTTAGAGTGCTTATACAAAACAACCTTATTGCCACCCAAAGACGCTTAATGGGAACTATGACCACCACTGCAGAAGAGCGTTATAATTCCCTTATCCAGGATTTTCCCGATATTATTCAAAGGGTGCCCCAACATATGATCGCATCCTATATTGGCGTTACCCGCGAAACCCTTAGCCGTTTGCGAAGCCAGCTCGCGGCGGGTTCTTAAATTCCCTTTATCAGACTAATCTTCAGCATTTCCAATTTTTCTTAACAGGTCTTTAAGTGAAAATCGTGACTTAGGTCACATTCATTTCTTATCATAGGTCATTGGCTATGGTTATTGATGCTTCTAAATTTGCAGTATAAATAATATTATTAACTAAAAATAAAAATTATGGCAACTACCAAATGGAGTATTGACCCTACACACAGCGAAGTGACCTTTAAAGTTAAGCATTTAATGATCTCTACAGTAACCGGTAGATTCAAAGTGTTTGAAGGAAATGCGGAAACTGAAGGAGAAGATTTTAAAAGCGTAAAGAACGTTCAGTTTAAGGCCGATGTTCAGTCTATTGATACTAATAATGCACAAAGGGATGAGCATTTACGATCTGCCGACTTCTTTGCAGCTGGCGACCATGCCGAAATGATTTTCAAAGCTGAAAGTTTTGATGTTAGCGATGATAAAATGAAAGGGCTATTAACTATACGTAATACAACGAAACCTGTTACCCTTGATGTTGACTATGGTGGAGTGGTTGTAGATCCTTACGGGCAAACCAAAGCAGGTTTAACTGTGAGTGGTAAGATAAGTCGTAAAGAATTTGGATTGACCTGGGATGCGGTAACTGAGGCCGGAAGTGTTGTGGTAAGCGACCAGGTGAAATTGAACGTTGAAATTCAATTTGTAAAACAGGCATAATTTTAATAACAGCATTGGAAGGTAAAACTCACTTTCCTTCAAATGTGCTAAAAACAACATAAGATGACACCAAAAACAATGGCAATTTTAGGAGATACCGGAAAGTTTTCTCCGGCACTGCTGGAGATACTAGCTAAGCTGGATCTCAGGTTGCTTTTTGTTTCTGAAGATGAAGCATTAAAGGAGAAACTAAAACAGGAACTCGGGGACCTGAAAACAATTGGTGAGATCGATTTTACCGGTTGCGAAAGGGATGGATGTTGGGAAGCAGATATGATTGTTCTTTATAAACCTGATGCAACAACCAGTGAGCATATTGAGAGAATTAAGGAAGTTGCCACTCAAAAAATCGTTCTGATAATTTCAGAAGAAATTAAGCCTCAGGAAATAGAGGGGCTAAAAAACCTGCTGCCAAACTCAAAGCTGGTGGAGGTGGCCTTCAGTAAAGATCAGGATAAAATAAATTTATGCAGTGATGATCCTAAAATTAAAGCTGAAGTTAAGAGGCTTTTTGAATCATCGGGTGTTCAGATAAATTAAAACAAGAGATATGGAAATAAAAATATGGTCAGACGTAAGATGTCCCTTCTGCTATATAGGTAAAAGGAAATTTGAAGCAGCTCTGGAGAAATTTGAATATAAGGATAAGGTTAAGGTAGTTTGGAAAAGTTTTCAGCTTGATCCCAACTTAAAGACAGATACCTCCGCTAGCACCTTGGATTATTTTGTAAAAACAAAAGGGGTAAGCGAGGCACAGGCAAGGCAAATGTTTAATGGAGCCCAAAATATGGCGAACGAAGTTGGTATAGACCTAAATATTGAAGAAGGAGTGCCGGCAAATTCCTTTATGGCTCACCGTCTCATTCAAATGGCGAAATCTAATGGCCTTGGTAATGAAATTGAAGAAGCACTTTTTAAAGCTCATTTTGAGGACGCAAAAAATATAGACGATATCCCTGAATTGGTTAAAATCGCAACAAGTATAGGAATGGATGGTGAGAAGGTGATGGAAACACTGGAATCTGATGCCTTTGCCTATGATGTGAAACAGGATGAAATGGAAGCCCGGAATATTGGGGTAAGAGGCGTTCCGTTTTTTGTCTTTGATAATAAATATGCAATATCTGGAGCCCAGCCAACGGAGGCTTTCTTAGAGACCCTGGATAAAGCCTGGGAAGGGTACAACAATACTCTCCCGACACTCGAAGTTTCCAAGGGAGATTCTTGTAACACCGATGGTAACTGCGATTGAACAAAATTTCAATTATATCAACATAATTAATACTCTAAAAACAATTCATTAAAATTTAATCAAAACCGAATATTATGAAACAATTATTTTCCTTTTTATTTATCGCTTTTTTAAGCACACAATTAATTGCTCAAACTACCTGGAAGGCAGACCCTGCTCATACTCAGGTTACCTTTGAAATCACCCATTTAGGGATTGCAGATATTAAGGGCAGTTTTGGTAAATTCGACGGAAATATTGTCGCTTCTGGTGAGGATTTCAGCGATGCGCAATATGAAATAACAATTGATGTTCCTTCTATAAATACAGGAATTGAAATGAGGGATAACCATCTTAGGAGCGCCGATTTTTTCGATGCAGAGAAATATCCTGAAATGACCTTTAACAGCACCTCTTCTGAAAAAATAGGTGATAACAAATACAAAGTAACAGGAAACCTTACGTTTCATGGAATTACCAAACCGGTAAGCCTTGAAGTATTATACCGTGGAACAATTGAACATCCGCAAAATAAAAAAATGATCTCCGGATTTGCGATTACCGGAAATGTAAAGAGATCTGATTTTAATTTAGGCCCAAATTTTCCTGAACCAATGCTAAGCGACAATGTAGTAATTGACGTGAACGGCGAATTTATAAAACAATAAACTTTTATTGAGGGGGAAGCCGAGGATCTAAAGATTCATTCTTCGATCTCCCTACCGGCTTCCTTTCCCTTAAATTAAAAATATAAGAATACAGTTCCAGGTTTTTGAAAACAATAATAACATGAACAAAATATTAAGTCCAGATTTTAAGAAAACACAGGTAGATATAGTTTTATTGATACTTAGAGTAGGAGTTGCCGTTTTAATGCTCACTCACGGAATTCCAAAATTGCAAATGCTTTTTGGAGAAGGGCCGGTGCAATTTCCCGGAATTATGGGATTAACTCCCACATTGTCCCTCGCTTTGGCGGTATTTGCTGAGGTGGTATGTTCCATCCTAATATTTATAGGATTGGGCACCCGGCTGGCAAGTGTTCCCCTTATTATAACAATGCTGGTGGCGGTTTTTATGATCCACCTAAATGATCCATTTGTAGCCCAGGAACCTGGACTACTATTTATCTTCCTGTATATTCCTATATTGTTTTTGGGAGGTGGAAGGTATTCCCTGGATTTTTTAATTGGCTCACTGCAAAACAAAGCTTTTGTAAAACGATAAGTACCCCAACTGGTTTTTTAAAGGTCCTGCAGTTTACTTGCAGGACTTTTTTATTATTTCTAAAACAATAATTCTTTTAAAATTGATTAAAACCTTTACCGTTTTTGATTATGAAACAGGATGTTCGCCTTTAAAGCATTTTGATGAATTAAGAGAGCTTTATGAGTAAAGCATTTATTTTTCCTTAATTTTAAAGTTAATAAATTACAGATTATGAAAAATATATTAGTTGCGATAGACAGGGAGAAAGATGCAGATCAATTAATAGCCCAGGCAGTTAAACTTGCAAAAATATCTAACGGAAAGATCTGGTTGATACACGTCACCGAAGGTGTGCCGGAGGATTTTCTTGCCCGCGAAGCCGGCCCCCAGTATATTTTTGACAAAAAAACGGGAAACAAGGAAAAGGAAGCTAGTTGTATTAACCGGTGGGTTGGAGACCTGGAAAAAGTGCAAAATGTAAATGCTGAAGGTGTTGTAATTGAAGGCTCGGTAACCAAGGCAATAAAAAAAATTGTGGAAGAACATCAAATAGAAATAGTGATAGCCGGCCATAAAAAGAAAAATATGCTTTATGAGTTATTTACATCAAATAAAAAGAAAGATCTGGTAGATGAGTTGAAGATCCCTTTGCTGGCCGTTCCACTGGTGTAAATCTTTTACTCCCTTAAAAACCGATCTTTTTAAATTAGGTAATAAGTAAAAATCTCCCGCCAATGTGCGGGAGATTTTCTTTAAGCAGTAAAGCAGAAGGTTAAACCGATCTCAGTTTTCGTTTTTTTAGTTTCTTCTCCTCCTGTTTTTTTATAACTTTTTCCTGTCTTTTTGTTTTGAGGATTTCTTTCATCTCTTTCGGACTTTTTTTCAATTTGGCCATTTCTACAAATTTTCAATTAATATTACGATAGAATAAAGTGTGCGAATTGGTGCGCTTTTCTACGGGTAGATATAGTTATCTCGAAAAAATATTGCACCTGGAGTGGTGGCACCCGTTGGCCACCGGCTAATCCCAGAAGATTAACAGGGGTGAAGAGTAGAAAATATTAGACTTAATTTTGTAAAACATTATATGGTTAATTCAAAAGCTTATTGCTTCTTTACAGAAGCTTTTTAATGCCATTACTTATATAAGAATAAACCAGGGTTTTTAAATTCCGGTTCTCAAAGAAATAGTTCTCAATCTGGATCTTAAACTTTTGGATCTCGTTTAAATAAAAATTCTCACACTGTAGATCTTCACACTCATTATAACCATCCAGTTGATTTATAAAAGCATGCAGCCTTTCCAGTAATTCCTCATTCTTATTATTCAGGTTCTCAAGTTCCTGTTGGAGGAAGTAAAGATCCTGCCTGTTTATTTCAGTTTTATCTATAAGTTTTGACAGAAAAAGTCTATTGTAGAATTCATTTTCAATTTTTATAAATGTGACCTCACTTTTCCATTTATTAATATCTGTACACATATTCAATTTTTGAATATCCTCGTTGCCATAATGTGACTGAATAAGATTGCTCATTCTTTTTATTTTTAAACTAATTCCAGTTGATTTACTTCCAAAATTTTAATAAAGCTTTCCCCCACGGGAAACTTCCACAAGATCTCATCTCCCTGTGCGTAGCCAAAGAGGGCCAATCCCATAGGAGCCAGCACCGAAATTTTATTCAATTTTATATTGCTTTTTTCCGGTGTTACAATTTGGTAGGTTTTCTTAACGTCAAATGCCGTGTTTATGGTCACAGTACTGTTAAACCGAATTACATCATCCGGCAGGTCCCTTTTGTGAACCACCTTTGCACGTTTCAATTCAGCATTTAATTTTTCAATGGAGGTTTTATAACTATCATCTTTGTGATAATGTGCCATCCCTATTATAGTACGTAGCAACGCAAACTCCTTCTTCTCAACTATTATTTCTCCGTATTTCATCTCACTGTTATTTTGATGTTCCAAACTATTAAACGCGTAAAATGAAAGCATATAGATTTCCCACCTTTAAGTGAGAAAACTGCATACCTTCATCTTTATAATAATAACTGCCCGGTGGTCCTCTTAAAAATTGGAACTTTTTTTAAAGGTTAATATATAGCACTACATTAGGTACCGGGCAGTATGATTTAACTATGGGAATATTCCTCTTTGTACGTAAGCAGTTTCTATTCTGGAGATGGCAATAATATAAGATGCAGTTCTCCAGTCTGTCTTCCTGTCATTTGCCTCCTTTTGTACTTTATGGAAAGCCTCTGTGATCTTTTTCTCCAGTTTGGCCATAACCTCATCGAGTTGCCATAATTCCCCGTTTCGGTTTTGAAGCCATTCGAAATAACTTCCTATAACTCCGCCGGAGTTACAAAGTATATCTGGTATAATGGTAATTCCGTTTTCAAGGAGAATCTTTTCTCCGGCAGGATCTGTAGGCCCATTGGCTCCTTCCGCAACAATTCCTGCTTTTATTTTATACGCATTCTCTCCTGTGATCTGGTTGCCTAAAGCCGCCGGAATAAGAATATCGCAATCCAGCCCAAAGAAATCTTCCGGATCTATTTCTTCAGCTCCCGTAAATCCTTTTATAGAACCTTTTCTTGGTTTGGAATGCTCAAAGAGTTCATTTACATCTATCCCGTTTTTTTTATATAAAGTTGCGTGGGCGTCTTGTACAGCCTGTAAAATGGCACCATCTTCCACCATAAATTTTGAGGTCCAGTACCCTACATTACCAAATCCCTGAACAATAAAAGTTTTACCTTTTAAACTCTCGCCACGGCTTTCGTGCAGCAATCTTATGGTTAAATAGACCCCATACCCGGTTGCCCGGTCTCTGCCTTCCAATCCGCCGGAGCCTACCGGTTTTCCTGTAACCACGTGTTGGTTCTGGGATCTTTCCGAAGGGGATTTTGTAGACATATAAGTGTCGGCAATCCAGGCCATTGTTTGCGCATTGGTGTTCACATCTGGTGCCGGGATATCATGCTCCGGCCCTATATTATCTCCCAGTGCATAAGTAAACCTTCGGGTAATACGCTCAAGTTCAGAAATTGAATAATTTCGCGGATCAATTTGAATTCCGCCCTTTGCCCCACCATAAGGTAAACCTGCAAGGGAACACTTCCAGGACATCCACATTGCTAATGCCTTTGCGGCATCTACATCTACAGAGGGATGGTAACGCAATCCTCCCTTATAAGGTCCAAGGGCGTTGTTATGCTGTACGCGGTATCCGGTGATGATTTCAACTTCCCCATTATCCCTTTTTGCCGGAAAGTGCACTATAATTTCATTATTTGTAATGGCAAGAATGCGCCTTATATTGGGATTAAGATTCATTTCATCTGCCGTGGCATGGAACTGCTGCATAACAGTTTCATACATTCCCTGTTTATTCTCTTTAATTGCTGTCATAATAATTTATTCAAAATGTTCACATAATTGTTTATTGTTCTCCAGCCAAACACAATGAGGCTTATTGGAGCAGGTGACACAAAGACCCATTTCAGGCTTGTGAAAGCTTTGACCGGATTTTAATGTTTTTACCACTACCGGAAGCTCGGCGGTCATCAAATTTTTAATAAGATTCATAAAATTTTTATTTTTACGTTCATTCCATTTTCATAGTCGACTTCCTAAAGTCAAAGGATATGCCCAATAAAAATTAAAATCCACGATAAAAATACAAGAGATTGATTGTCAGTTGATTGATGCGTGTAAAAATAAAATTATGTAAATTTTGACCGGGGAGAAATTACCCGCTTCGGAAAAAATTACCCGCTTGAAGAAATTTATTATTGCAGCTTTTGCCGAAGGGTTTTCCGGTCAATTTGAAGGATCTCTGCCGCTTTTGTTTTATTATTTTCTACAGCCGCCAAGACCTTAAGAATGTGGTCTTTTTCTATTTCCATTAGAGTTTTGGAAAGATCATCCTCTCTGGGTTCAGGATATTTTAAATATGCCGGAAGGTTTGAAACATTAATTACATCTTCGCTCATAATGATACTACGCTGAATGATGTTTTCCAGTTCCCGTACATTTCCCGGCCAGGAGTGTCTTACAAGGATATCCATAGCTTTTTGGGCAATACGTATCTTTGGTTTGTTATATTCCAGGCTGTATTTTTTAAGAAGGGTTTCGGCAATGGGAATGATATCTTTTTTGCGCTCACGCAAGGGAGGAATTTCAATGTTCACCACATTAAGCCTGTAATAAAGGTCTTCCCGAAAAGTCCCTTTTTGCACCATTTCATACAAGTTGGCATTCGTTGCGGCAATTACCCGTAGGTTGACTTTTTGGGTAGATTGAGAACCTACCCGGCGCACTTCTTTTTCCTGTAAGACCCGCAGAAGGCTGGTTTGTACCGCCTGCGGCGCGGTCCCAATTTCATCAAGGAAAATTGTGCCACCGGAAGCTGCCTGGAAAAAACCGTCGCGGTTCTCATTTGCTCCGGTGAAGGCTCCTTTTACATAACCAAAAAGTTCTGCCTCCAGCAAATTCTCTGGAATTGCGCCGCAGTTAACCGGAATAAACGGGTTACCGGCAAAGGATCCTTTATAATGTATTGCGCGCGCCACCAGTTCTTTTCCTGTTCCACTTTCTCCCTGAATTAAAATGGTAGCCTTGTTATTTTTAACCCGCTCAATGATATCAATAAGATTGGCCATTGATTTAGACTGGCCAACAATTCCCGCATATACAATTTTTTCTTCGGCCTCCTTATTAATGGATTTTTCTTCCCGGTTATTTTCAGGTCGGGATAGTAAGGATTTTTCTACAGACTTTTTTAATTCTTCTGTGGTAAAAGGTTTTACCAGATAATCTAAGGCGCCAGATCTTACGGCTTCAATTGCTCCACCTACAGAAGGGAAACCGGTAATTACCAGCTTGGGGATTCCGGGAAAATGTTCTTCCACATATTTCACCAATTCCATTCCGTTTATTCCGGGCATCTGTAAGTCTGTGATTAACAAATCAATAGGGGAATATTTTAAAATATTCATTGCTTCAATAACAGAAGTTGCCTTATAGGTATGGAAATTTTGAGCTGTGAGATTTCGCTGCAGGACCTCCAGCATATCGTAATTATCATCAACAATTAAAATATTTTCTCTCTTTAAGGACATATCAGGAAATTAAAGGTAAAGTGATCTGGAAAATGGTTCCCCGGGGTTTATTATCAAATGTAACAATATTGCCTTTATGGCTCTTAATAATCCCGTGTACTACGCTTAAACCAAGTCCCGAACCTTCTCCCAAAGGTTTTGTGGTGAAAAAGGGCTCAAATATCCGGGATCTTATTTCCTCTTTGATTCCGGGGCCTTCATCTGCAATCTCTATAATCATAGACCTGGCATCATTTTTAACCGATATTGAGATCTTTCCGTTTTTTGGGGAAACATAGATTGCATTGATCAATAAATTAAAAAGGACCTGGCTCAATTGAATGCTGTCCAGCCTGGCTGAAAGGGATTTATTCTCCATTTGAAATTCAGGAACAACATCAGCTTTTTTAAAATTAGGCCCCAGCAGGGCTATGACTTGGAGTATAATAGGGCGAATTTTAATTTCCTCCATATTCTGGGGCATCTCACAGGCAAAAAACATAAGTTTTTTTACAACCTCGCGAGAGTAGATCGATGACCTTATAATCTTTGATATATCGGCAGAAATTTGCGGGTCTTTTGTTTTTGAAGCAATAAGTTCAGCAAAACCCAGAATATTTCCAAGGGGGGTATTGAGTTCGTGCGCGATCCCGGCGGTAATTTCTCCAAGAATAAGTAACCTGTCATTGCGCTGTGCAGTGAGCTCGATGAGGGTTTCTTTCTCTTTATTTTTTATTTTTTCATAGAACATTCCAAGCTCCATGGAAATCCTGTCCAGCAATTTTTGCTCCTCCTCCAAAAAATGATCTAGGGTATAGGTTGGGGTAGGATAATGTATTTTCACACTACCTACAACCGAATTATATACTATGATCTCACTAACCTGAAACACCGAATTTGGTGGAATTTGTGCTGACTGATAATAATTCTTATCCAAAATAATTTCAGCAATTGCGGCTTCGGGAAATCTCCAGGCTCTTATGATCACTTGTCCAAGAGATGATAATGTATGAGTTAAAGAAGTTTTATGATTGGATAGAAGTGTCGAAATATCATACAGGCAGGAAAGTTCCTTAATACGTTCCTGAAGTTTTTCCTCTACTGTGAAATTCCGGGGCATAATAATACAGTTAGTAACAAAGGTAATTAATTAGAGACAATGCTTTATTGATTATTATATACACATTAAAAATCTTAAGCAGAGAGTGTTCTGAATGCACGTTTATATATCAGCCGGAGGCAACCGGAAAGTAAAATCTCCCGGAGGAAGAATTAATTAAATCATTTTATTTCAGGTTCAATGGAAAATGTCAATTTTCCTCTTGTGCAACATATGTTACATATAAATCGCATATGGCAGATTATCTTTGATATATAAAGCATATTAAAATTCATTCTTGGAATTTAAT